>DPVY01000217.1 GCA_003527965.1 Fidelibacterota bacterium | reverse complement strand
TCATTATGAGATCTTTTGACCGGTCGGAGAGTTCTTTGAGCAAATAGATCCCATGCACGATTTCCTGCAGCTCGTTGATCAGCGTATCGATTTCAGTGGCGATATTCTTTTGCTCCGATGGGGGGAATAGTGTTTCGACAAACTGGATATGCCGCAGGCGCAGCTTTACCAGGAGATTTCGGTAAGCGAGATCTTTTTTCGCGGCTAACCTGCTTATATCAATTAATT
Source organism: Fidelibacterota bacterium (assembly GCA_003527965.1). Lineage (GTDB taxonomy): Bacteria > Fidelibacterota > UBA2242 > UBA2242 > UBA2242 > DPVY01. Next base: position 2,764 of record DPVY01000217.1, on the reverse strand, counting down.
GATTGGTAACGCCGGAAAATGCCGAAAAAACGGCTGCCGGTTCGGTTCCTTTAACGATTTCTCTTTCAAGAATCGCGTAGATGATTTTTAGATTTTCGGGTTTCCCAACAGATGTACCGCCGAATTTTAATATTTTCATAAAAGGCCTTTCCGCCTGTTTGCGTCACGCGTCGATTGTGAACACGCTTTATAAGTCTTATTCCGAAACTTTTTAGGGAGGTGATTATAGAGTATTAATGACTTATACGGAGAAAGACTGTCTAAGCCATAAACTATCAGGGAAACCATTTAATGAATCTGGTTTCCGAGGGATCTCAAATCGACGACTGAATTAAAAGAGCAATGATCAACAATTTAAATATCTTATCTGTTCACTAAATTATCCGACTGCCCAGAAAACTGAAACTAAAATATAGTATTTTCTCATTAAAAAAGAAGGGAAAATAGTGTCGGCGGATTACTCTCGACGGTATTAATTGACGCTATTCATTATCCCGTCGGGTTTGAGAACCGTTCGGAGCAGAAATATGTGCTTCCCACTGCACCGGTTGTAGGTTCTCAATATTATCCGAACCGCCGTATACCGGAGACACCACATGGTTGATTAGCCAGCCAAATACGGAATATATATTGGCGTAATCGGCATAAAATATCATGTTGCCGTAGCAATCTGTCCGCCATACGTTAGGGTTTTCACCCGGAATTAATTTTCCTTTTTGCCATACGGCATCAATCAGTTGGCGGTTTTTTTCTATGATCGGGTCTATGAATGTCATAAATCCACCTGGATTGTTTTATTAGACAGAATTGCCGCCGGGCAGCATGATCGAGTACAAATGCCAGACGGAATATGGGATATATTGCGCTGATTGTCACGCCGTAGAAATTTCCTGACGAAACAGGAGAAGTGGCGGAAGAAAAGGATTCCTTCCGTGTCATGGTGGGATCTGCGCCGACAGATCAGTTTTTTTGTGCCGTAAGGGGCAATGTCATCTTGCATAATATTTTCGCCTAAGTAGGTTTTTAATAGGATATTTAAGACTTTTCAAAAAACCGGAATGAAGAGTGTTAATCGGGAGATTAGCCGCTCTCCTCTTGCCCCTTAATGTAAATTAAGTTTCTGAAATATTTTGACAAGATGCAAGAAAAAATATTGTAATTAATCAGAAATATAATGACCATTTATCCCATCCAATTCCGCCCCAGTCCCGACTTTCTCGAAGAGAGTTTCCGCAGGAACTCCCTCGGAGCCTTCCGGAGTAGTCGGTAAGTTTTCCGAATGAATTCGGGGGTATGGGTACGTATCCCCGAATTTGGGAACAAGGAATGAAAGACGGTCACCCTTCGATGAACTCCCCGACTACACTTCGTTACGGGGCAGGCAGGGTGACATGCGATAGGGGTAATAAACCTTCCGAAGGATAATCTTATCGCAGCCAATTCAACTAATATTTCCTGCAAGATACCGGTTTGGTGTCAACGCCGGAGCGTAGACACCAGTTAAACTAATTCAACCAATTCACCCAATTAACCACTTCAACCAACCTGTCCTGCGGAACGATAGGTCGGAACAGGTAAAAGTGGTTAATATTTGTAGCTGAGTAATGAATAAAAAATATTGCGCAAAATCCTAAAATATTTTATATATTTCTATTGTAATATTAGTAGGGGAATAATATGGATAAAAATTCAAATTCTTTGTTGATTTTCAGTGTGGGCGAGCAAAAATACGCTCTCTATCTGTCTGTCGTGGAACGAGTCGTGCGGATTGTCGAAATAACACCACTACCTGAAAGCCCGGAGGAGGTCGCCGGCGTTATTGATCTTGAGGAACAGATAATTCCGGTATTTGATATGCGTAAAAAACTCAATTTACCCGCCCGGGATTTAAATTTATTAGATCAGCTGATTATTGCCAACACCTCCCGGCGCAGAGTTGCTCTCTGGGTGGAGAATGTCAATGACGTCGAAGTTACGGCTGAAGATGAAATTGTTTCGGGTCACAAAATTCTTGCCGGCATGGAACATATTGACGGAGTAGTCAAATTAAAAAACAGCGATATTGCGCTCATATATAATCTCGATAGGTTTCTGCATTTCGATGATGAAAAAAAATTGCATAAACTTTTGGATAAGAAGAAAAAAGAGAAAACCACTAAGAAAAAATGACAACCGGCGCTATCCCTATTGAAATGCTTACCCGAATCAGTAAATATATAGCCGCGCACTTCGGGCTAAACTTCCCACGTGAGCGTTATAAGGAATTGGAAAAAGGATTGGTATCTGCCGCACGCGAGATGGGTTGTCATGATGTTAAAGCATGTATACAGGAGATACTTTCAGCCGAGTTATCGTCGGAGCAGATTGAGATATTGGCAAGTTATTTGACTATCGGCGAGACCTATTTTCACCGCGAGCACAAGAGCTTCGATGCCTTCCGCAATCATATTTTACCGGAGTTGATTAATTCACGCAAGAACAACGAACGTAAAATACGGATCTGGAGCGCAGCTTGCTCATCGGGTGAAGAAGCCTATACAATCGCGATTATAATCAGAGAGATGCTCAACAATATTCAGGATTGGAATGTTACGATATTGGCGAGTGATATTAATATCCGCGCTTTAAAAAAAGCCCGACAGGGTATTTATACCGAATGGTCTTTCCGACATGTGCCTCCGGGCTTTAAGGAAAAATATTTCAAAAAAAGGGTTGATAATAAGTACGAGATTTTACCGGAAATTAAGGAGATGGTGTCATTTTC
>DPVY01000171.1 GCA_003527965.1 Fidelibacterota bacterium | reverse complement strand
ATGCAGGCATTGCGGGAGTTATTGTTGTCGGGCTTGCTGGGCCTAATTGCCGGTATTTTGCTGCATATATTTATCCGGAATAAGTACAGATTAAATGAAGTGTTAATTATTTCGACAGCGGTGATTTTCCTGACAATTTCCACGGCGATTGTTCTGGAACTGTCTTTACTAATTGCCAATATGATGCTGGGCGCCGTACTGGTGAATCTGTCTCACCACAACAAGCTGGTTTTCAGGGTTATCGAACCGATCACACCGCCAATATTTGCGCTCTTTTTTGTACTGGCGGGCACAGAACTGGAACTGCAGGTTTTTACAAAAGGTATTGTACTCCTGTTTGGTATTGTCTATATCCTGACCCGTTTCGCCGGAAAGTATCTGGGCGTTTATATATCGTCCGTTATCACAAAATCATCAAAGAAAATCCGCGATTATCTGGGATTCTGTCTGTTCCCTCAAGCCGGAGTTGCCATTGGGTTGGTTCTATTTGTACAGACTTCGCCGGTAATGTTGGCTGCGCCCGAAGCGGTCAGGGAGATGTTGGTATTGATCGTGAATATTGTTCTATTTAGTATATGTGTCAATGAAATTATTGGTCCTTTAATCACAAAATACGGTGTGATCAAGGGCGCCGAACTTGATTAAAAGGAATAATTGAATGGATATTTTTAAAATAATAAGAGATGAATCCTGCACCATCCAATTAAGCGCTAAATCAAAAGATGAGTGCATCCTGAAATTGTCTGAATTATTGGCGAAGGGAGTGCCGGGGATGCCGGCAGATAAGATAAATCTGGCTCTTCTGGATCGCGAGAAAATTGGCTCTACCGGTTTCGAAGAGGGTGTTGCAATTCCTCATGCCAAAATTGCCGGTTTAGATGACTTTTATATGGGTATCGCTTTTTCCCGCAAGGGGGTTCCTTTCGAAAGCGTTGACGGTAAGAAGTCGCATATATTTTTTACAATTATCGGGCCTGATGAGAGGCCAAAGGAACATCTCCAGATACTGGCTCAGCTATCACGTATAACCCGCAATCCAAACGCTCGCCGGGAAATGAAACATGCCAGAAGCGTTACTGCTTTAAAAGAAGCATTTCTCCGTTATGTGAGTGCCCGGGATTTTAGCGAAAAGGATGTAAGAAAAAATAAATTATTGATGATTATTTTATACGATAAACGCTTCCTTGATGATATCCTGGAACTTTTCCTCGAACGGGGCATTCGCGGTGTTAATATTCTGGAATCTACTGGCATTAAAGATCAATTGTCAACTATTCCGCTGTTTGGTGACTTCCTTGATTTTCTGGGTGAACGCTCGGATGTCAGTAAGACAATTATGACGATTGTTCCGGAGAAAGAAGTAGCGGAAATTATTCAGGGTATCGAGGAAATCGTGGGTGACCTGGATAAACATACCGGCGCTATGGTAATGGCGCTGGATTTGTTTATGATGAAAGGGTCGTTGGAAATATAAAAATCGTTTACTATTTGCGGCTAAATTTTCCAGATAAATTTGGGTGTGCAGTTAGCTGCGATCTATTCCTTTATCTCGGATTTAATCAATTCTAATAATTTGTCCAACCTTATCGGCTTGGTAATGCATTTTTTGCCAATTTTCGCAAGTCGTTTTAATATGCGTTTATCCTGTTCATAGCCGGTCATGAATACAAAAGGTGTACTGGGATTATAAAGCTGTACTTTTTCAAAAAGATTAAAACCATCTTGTACCGGCATAACCACATCCGACAGGATAATATCCGGGTTTTTAGCTTTGATTATTTTAATCGCTTCTATGACGGAATTGGCGGTAAATACATCAAAACCATTCTGGGAAAAATACTCTGAATAAATTTCACAGATCAGTGCCTCATCATCAACAATTATTAGTTTTGGTTTCACGCTTTCAATTCCCACAAGTTATAGAGGCTAGAAAAATAATGTGATAATATAACGAAAAAATAAAAAAAAGAAAAACCTGACATCGGTTTGATGCCAGGCTTTTCTTTATGGGTAATAAAATTCTTATGGGCGCTTTTTTTCCAGTCCCTTGCCCATCCAGCCTTTGGCTAGGATTAAGGCGAGTGGAGACAGGATGGCGATGAAACCATAAATCAGCCACATTTTTTCGGTGTTCATCATTTCCGGCGCCATACCTTCAGGACAATATTTCATAAGGAACCAGCCACTGTACATGGCGGTAATAATTTTTGTTAAAAACCATGGAAATTGTCCAATACCCATATAAATCCCGGTCATATTTTTCGGTGCAATTTCGGCAACCCACTGTAAAAAGCGGGGCTGCCACATAGCTTCTCCGATTGTCATGATAATCAAATAACCGAAGACTGTGTAGATACTGGGTCCGAGAGTCAGTAGAAATGTTGGTGACGCCATAACGAAGGTGCCGAGGATCATCATTTTATAGGTGTCTTTTTTGGCAGTTAATGCGGCAACCATGGGTGCCAGAATAAAAATAAGCAATGGATTGAAATTGACAAAAAATTCGAAGTTATTAGATACGACCCCGGTAAATGCCCGCTTGAAATATAGTGGCAGAGTCAGCCAGTTATGGGCAAATAATGTCTGTACCGGAATTAAAATAAAAATGAAAAACATAAAACGACCGTCGCGAATGGGAAAATTTTTAATGTAATATTTTATTTTCTCCTTTTTCGACATTTTCGCCATTTCATCGTCATCATCCTGCTCGACTTTGGTTTTATTTTTGGCAGCATTTGCAAGAGCTGTTTTGACCGTCTTTTTAGAGAGGATAATTGCAACAATAAGTATACCCACAACTGTGAATGCTGCAAAAACCCAGTAAACGCCGATAATTTCATATCGTTTCCGAATCGGCGGGGAAATGAGACCGGGTAAAAAACCACCGAGATTCATAATTGCATAGAGCATGGCGTAACCCATAGCGGCAGTTCTGGCGGTGGTGAATTGTTTGATGGCTGTATAGCAAGCCGGCTGATAGATGCCATAACCGATAACAATCCCGAGAATTCCCAGCATTGCCAGCCAGTGGGCAGATGCCCAGGGACCACTGATGCCGAGAGTCGGTGCAAGTGCCAGGAAAACTCTTCCAAACAACATGAAGCTCAACGCGATTAACAATGCTTTGCGGACGCCGATCCAGTCAACTGTTCCGCCAAGAAAAAGCATACTTAGGGTAATTCCGGCTGTCAGAATACCAACCATTCGACCGGCTTCAATATCATTTAAACCAATATACTGGTTAAAGTATATTGTCAGTAATCCCAAAACTCCAAAATAGGTTAATCCTTCAAGGAGGTAGGAAAGGTTAATGCCCCATAAGGCTCTCGGAGCGTGAATCAGATTAATAAAGGGATCAATGATCTCTTTAAGGGGATTTTTCGTAACATCTTTTTTCTGGTCCATGTGTCCTCATTATTTTTTTTAAACTTAAATAACCTAATTATTAACAAAGTGAAATTTAAAATATGTAAGTGCATTATAAAAGAAAAACTCTCTTGATATTAACGCAGAAGTGAATATATTATAGAAATATCGATGAGTAGATGTATAGTAATATTCGCAAGTCATTTCGCTTAAAAGGAGGTTTTCAATGGATTATAAGTTCAAAGATCTCAAACGCATGACCGTCGCCGAATTACGGGAAGTTGCATCAAAGATCGAGCATGAAGCAGTCAAAGGATATACCCAGCTAAACAAAGAACATCTATTGGCGGCAATCTGCAAAGCATTGAATGTCGACATGTATGTTCACCATGATGTTGTTGGCGTGAACAAGAACAAAATCAAATTACGTATCCGGGAATTAAAGAAAGTTCGGGATGAAGCCTTGACGGCGCATGATCAAATAAAATTGAGACATGTCAGACGCCAGATCCATCACTACAAAAGGATCTTACGTAAAGCCACAGTTTGAAATATATCTGCTGATTACCTTAGATTTCTAAAAGAAAAAAGGCGTTTCCTCAGGGAGGGGGATGCGATTAAAAATACTCAGGAATGCTTATTTTTCTGGTAGAAAGTGAAAATTTGCGATAATCCATAAGTTTTTGATTTGGCGGTAGCGACTTTCAATACTATTATTAGTCCCAATACGGCAAATTTTTGGGCAATATTTTTAATAGGTAAGTCATATACATATGCTGTCGCATAAGTTAAAACAGTCACCTGAAGAATAGACTGTTGCACGATATATTTTCCCAGTGGGACAAACCTTCGGGCTTCGAATAAAAACAATCCCGTCAATGCCCATAGGGATGCTACCATTATTGCAGCGCCTACCATATGAATGTTGACAATCTCGTAAAAAGGC
>DPVY01000202.1 GCA_003527965.1 Fidelibacterota bacterium | reverse complement strand
CCATACTAACATACGATGACAACCTCTGTAATTCTGTAGAAACATAGGTATTATGGTGGTTTTTATTGACTTTCGTGAAAATCAGTCGATTATTCAGATCACAATATTGCCTTAATATACTCATCTCTAATCGGTTACGGGTTTTCGTTCAGACACTATATAGATCCTGACCCGGACACGCCGGAAGTAAAAACAGCAAATTTTAAATTTAAACGTCCCGGTTTGTACTTGGTTGTCTGACGGTTTCCTCAAATGGGGACTCTGTGAGATAATGAGTCCACCCAATGAATTGGGTGGTTAACGTTTGAAAGCAAAGAGGACTATTTTAATCCGGTAACTTGACTTGGAGCCGTTGCAATTTAGGCGCCTAAATATTCCATTATATTTTTAATTCTTTACGTTATAGCATCAATTATTATAAGTCATCTTGTTTGAGGAGAACAATTATCTTAAATTTGCATCTATGAAGTTAAATGTAAGAAATTTTTCAATTATTGCTCATATAGACCACGGTAAATCTACGCTGGCGGACCGGATGCTGGAATTTACGGGGACAATTAGTCAGAGAGATATGAAATCCCAGGTGCTTGATGATATGGATCTGGAACGGGAGCGTGGAATTACGATAAAATCACACCCGATTCAGATGGATTATAAACATAGTGACGGTAAAAATTATATCCTTAATCTGATCGATACACCCGGTCATGTTGATTTTTCCTATGAAGTTTCCCGAAGTCTTGCTGCTTGCGAAGGCGCTTTGCTGTTGGTTGATGCCTCACAGGGGGTTGAGGCTCAGACGGTCAGTAATGCCTATCTTGCAATTGAGAACGATTTGACTATTATTCCGGTAATCAATAAAATCGATTTACCGGGCGCCGATATAGAGAGTTCAATACACCAGATTGTCGATCTCATTGGTTGTGACGAGAGTGAAATTGTTTTAACCAGTGCTAAAAGCGGTCAGGGGCTACAGGGCGTTTTGGATGCCATTGTAGAAAAAATTCCACCGCCACAGTATCATCCCGATAAACCTTTACGGGCTTTGATCTTTGATTCAATGTTCGATGCTTTCCGCGGTGTTATCCCTTACGTAAGGGTGTTCGACGGTGAAGTAAAAGCCGGTCAACATATCCGGTTTTTTGCCGGTGACACCAGTTACGAAGTCGCCGAGGTCGGAAAATTTAAGATGACCCGGGTCAAAACCGCCCGCCTGGTTTCCGGTGACGTCGGCTATATCACCGCTGGAGTAAAAGATATTTCAAAAGTTCACGTCGGCGATACAATTACGAATAAAACAAAACCGGCTGAAAAACCTTTGCCGGGTTATCGGGAAATAAAACCCATGGTTTTTAGCGGAATGTATCCCGTTGTCAGTGAAGATTTTGAAGACCTGAGAAGTTCCCTGGAGAAGATGAAATTAAATGATTCTTCGCTGACATTTGAGGCAGAGACATCTAATGCGTTGGGCTTTGGATTTCGATGCGGCTATTTGGGATTGCTTCATATGGAAGTTGTTCAGGAGCGTCTGGAGCGGGAATATAACCTGGATCTTATTACGACCATGCCGAACGTTAGATACCAGGCAGCTCTCCATACAGGGGCGATGATCGAAATTCATAATCCATCCGATATGCCGCCTGCCGGTGATATTGAGGCTATCAATGAGCCCTATGTCAAGGCTGAGATCATTGTTCAAACTGATTATTTGGGAAATATTCTGAAATTATGTCAGGATAAGCGGGGTATATATAAAACAACCCACTATCTTGATACCGGTAAAGTTCAGGTAATTTATGAATTACCGCTTGGTGAAATCGTATTTGATTTTTATGATAAGCTAAAATCCGTCTCACGTGGATATGCTTCCTTCGATTATGAACCTATTGGTTTTCGCAAGGGCGATCTGGTGAAACTGGATATTTTGATTAATGGCGAACCGCTTGATGCGCTTTCCTGGATTGTTCACCGGGAAAAGGCATTTTACCATGGGCGGGAACTCTGTAGTAAATTGAAAGAACTGATTCCCAAGCAGCTTTTTGAGGTTATTATTCAGGCTGCGATTGGGAGTAAGATTATCGCCAGAACTACTGTAAAGGCTTTGCGGAAAAATGTGACCGCCAAATGTTATGGCGGAGATATTACACGGAAACGCAAGTTGCTGGAAAAACAGAAAGAGGGTAAAAAGCGGATGAAACAGGTTGGTCGGGTCGAAATCCCTCAGGAAGCGTTTCTTGCGGTTCTCAAGATGGAGCATTAAACCTCCTTTTTAATACGGTAAAAAATAATCGTTACATGAATCTTCTGAAGGCATATTGGCAACATTCAAAATCGCCGTTTTACAGTTTGCTTTTTACGCTGCCTCTTCTGATCTGTTATGAAATTCTGATTTTCAACTTAAATCACTCCGATATACTGGGTATGCGAAATGGCGCAGATATACTGTTTCGTCAATTTTTTGCCATGTTTAACATTTACGGATTTTACATAGTTGGTTTCTTAGTGCTTACTTCACTGATCGTTTCTTATTATTTTCATAGTCGTCGGAATATTTCCAAGCCTTTTCATCTTCAGTTTTTTGTTCTGATGTTTCTGGAAAGCCTGGTGTTTGCCATGCTGATGTTTGTGTTTATTGATAAAATAGGCGATTATTTAATAACAATTGGGACAGTGCCCGGGAAAAAAGAGATGATAGTGCTGGCGCTCGGCGCCGGTGTTTATGAAGAGTTCATTTTTCGGGTAATATTGGTGAGTGGTTTTTTATTTTTCCTGAAAGATATCCTGAGACTTCAACCACATCTATCTGCAATATTGGCAATGATTTCCGCTTCTCTGATCTTTTCTTTGTTTCATTACCTGGGCAGCTATGGCGAAGTAGTTGAAATCAGGTCCTTTTTAATTCGTTTTGGGGCAGGGATGTTTTTATCATTACTATTTGTCTTGAGAGGGTATGGGATTACAGCCTATACCCACACGCTGTATGATTTACTCGTGATTCTGATATAAACGAAATACATATGCGGAGAGACAGGGATTCGAACCCTGGATCCCGGTTTCCCAGGATACTCACTTAGCAGGCGAGCGCCTTCAACCGACTCGGCCACCTCTCCATTTTAAAAGCGTGTGAATTTAGCAATTGTAAATTCAAAAACAAATTGCAAAATTAGAGAAAATTGCGGAAAAAGTTATATGATGTTAAGATGTATTTTTAGGAGATGTAAAATTTTTCTGAGTAGCGCTCCTGTTTAAATCACTTGCATCATTTAGACCGTTTATTGTATATTCCGGCGCTATTTTAATAGGGAGGTGTAGTCCTAATTGGTAAGGCAGCGGTCTTGAAAACCGCCGGGTTTACGCCCTTGGGGGTTCGAGTCCCTCCACCTCCGCAAATATTTTAAAAATACCTGATAATCCAGTTTTAAAATACCAGGAATTGCATATTATACCGGAACATCCCGGATTGAGGTGGTGACAAAACTGATTTTAGCGTTAATAATACTTAAATAAAAAATGCTCCCTATGCCTAATATGATGGCTTGGAGAATTCACTATGCATTCCTAACTTATTAAGTTTGACAGGTGGTATGTGAAAAAAGCAGTTAAAGCAACAATCTGGATATTTATCCTACTCCTATTTGTGGTAAGCGGGGTCGCCTACTACATACTTCACTCAGATATCTGGAAGGATTCTCTGGCTGCCGTACTTCATAAACAGTTGGAAAATAAGTATCAGCTGGATTTGTCGATCGAGGAAATCAATGGCAGCCCTTTCGGCAACCTTCAATTCAAAAGCCTTAATCTAACCACGTTCAACAACAAGGGAATTCTTTATATTGGTGAAATAAATTTAGAGTTTGGATTAATTCCGCTTATCTTTCAAAAAGGCAAAATCAATTATTTTGGCATTGATTCCCTGCTCTTTTCTTATCCCGGAAGTATCGATACCTTAAAATCACATTTCAGTCTTCAAAACAGATCAGGTGTTGGAAAACAGTTAGAATTTCAAAAAATTGAAATAACAGAATTAATTATTCACGATAGTAATAATTCTGAAGAAGAATTAGTATCCAGCTCGGCGATAAATGGCAGTTGTCTATTTACGCCGGACTCTATCTCGATACTCGTTGAAGATGCCGGTTTTTTTGTTGAGCCATTCAACGAAAAAGTGACGATGGAAAATGCCGCAATGACATTGATATCAGATTCGCTGGCTATCCATGAATGTCAATTAAAAAACCGATCTACCGGATTGGGATTGTATGGGTATGTAAAATTGGATTCCGGCAGGACCTTTAATCTTGATTGCAGTGCCAGGCAAATTATATTCCGGGAACGTTTCCCCAGGCAGCAAAATATATTTTCAATAAATGATTACCTGGATATTATGGGGAATGTGAATAATGAAGATGGTTTTGTTCAAATAGATTTTGAGTTTAGTGGCGCTTATCAAGATAACAAAATCACAAATGGGGCTGTCAAAGGAGCTATAGATCAGGGCGATTATAGTGTCTCTGAATTTTTCTGCCGTTCCGGAGATGAAACTATTACCGGTAGTGGAAAGGGGAGTGTTAAGAGTGGTTTATTTGCCCAAATTGGGATCGATGGCGTAAATTTGGAAAAATGGAATCTCTTTAATATGCAAACCCGGATAAATGGTCTCGTGTCGGTCAACGTTGATGGCAATTTATTCAACCCAAACAATATAATTACGAAAATAAATTTCAATCATACCCGTTTTGATACTCTCCTTGTTAATTCCATGGAAGGTAAATTTATTTATGCCAATGGTCGCATTGAGACGGTTGATACCGTGCGGGCATTTTTTGAAGATACGAAAGTAAAACTTCAGGGTTGGGGAAATCTGGATTCCAACACTGTAGATGCAAGAGTCTATTTTAATTCAGAAAACGTTCTTTCGCTTTCGGAATTAGCCGGGATCGGGCAGCTCAGGGGCGGATTGGAGGGGCTTCTTGAAGCAACCGGAAAAATCCGCAATCCGGATTTTCAAGGGTGGTTTAGAGGTCACGATATTGGCGTTTCAAACCTGTATTTCGAAGATGCTGTTGCGCGTTTTGGTCTTCTCAATATCCAAGAAAAACATTTTGGCGATATCTATGTTGAAGCGACGAACGGTTTTACACCGCTGCTTAAAGATACAATTCCGTTGGTATCAATGATTGTTCGTTTTGAAAATGACACGGCAATTGTAAGGTCTTTACGAATTGTAGGTAAAGACCTTAATGTTGAGATTCAAGGGAAAATGATCGAATTTTCAGACCTCTATTTTGACCGGATTGAAGCCGACAAACGAGGCAATTCAATCCGGAATATTGACCCTATTCACCTTTTCTGGAATGCCGATACAATTAGTCTGGATGAGGTTCGTTTTTCTCTGAATGACGGTACGCTAATTGTATCGGGAGATGCGGTAAACCGTAGGATTCAGTCGCTTATCGTTAATATCAGTGATTTAAACATTGATCCTATTAATAGCTATTTAAAAGGTTCACGGGGAGTTACAGGCGTATTAAACGGATTGGTCTCTTATGTGGATACTTCCGGAGTCCCTGCGGTTTATAGCCGCATAGATGTAAAAGACGCAAATTTATTCGGGAATAATTTTAATATTGTTCGACTCGAATCGAGAATAACGCAAAACCGGATTAAGTTGGAAAATATATTGTTCGAAGATGTTGAAAAAGGATTCATGAATGGATACGGTACCCTTGGGTGCAATTTTCCATTGACTAACGGTTTTAGGTTTATCGACTCAACGGATTCGATAGATATTCAGATGATATTTGAAAACTTTGCTTTTAATATATTTGATCCTTTTCTGTTGCCTAAAAAATCGAAAGACGGCAAGATGTTTGGATCATTTAATATTAACGGAACCACAAATGATCCTGAATTAAATTACCAATTAAAGATAATGGATCCGGTTTTTGATCGCTTATCCGGAAATGAATTGCAGGTAAAAGGAGAATATAAAAATTCAAAACTGGAATTTACCGACATCATGCTGCGGGATGCCAAGGGAATATCCAGGGGCTCCGGCTATCTGCCGTATAATGTTGAATTTATACCGGGACATTTTATCCTTGAAAAAGATTCAAGTATGTATATGAATTTTTCTCTGCATACATCGGCGCTCAAATTTTTATCCGAATATGTAAAAATATTTGAAAGTATCGACGGAGAATATAATCTAGCCCTGAATCTTTCAGGAACACCAAATAATCCTATCCGTTCGGGAAATGTTATTATAAGAAATGGGGTTGTCCAACTCACACCGCTTGAAAATCCTATTACCGGTCTTGAAGGTAGCGCGATAATGCGCAATAATACAATGGAAATTGTATCTTTATCGGGATACATGCAAAAGCCCGTATCACGAACTCGTATAGATAAATTCAGGCGCAAATTGCGTTCATACACCTGGGACGTTTTGTTTCCCCCATCGCTATCAGCCAATGAACCAAACGTGTCTATAACCGGCACAATTGACTTTACGAAATTTTTCAGACCTGTTTTAGACATTCAAGCGACCGGAAAGGAGATGTACATTCGTTCACTTCTGGCAGAACAAGAGGGAATTGTCGACGGTCAATTCAGTATTAACGGTGGCGATACGATGAACATCGAGGGTAATTTCGATATTAATGAATTTATTATCCGAAATGAATTTAGAAGTTCCGAACAGCTGTTAAAAGAACTGTTACCAGGCAAAACTTATACAAATATCAATTTGCATACGATTATTCCCGGCAACTTATATTTTCGCAACAGCCAGTTGGATTGTGAGCTTGAAGGCGAAATGTGGATCATTAAACACGGGGTTGACCCATATCGCTTTTCCGGAACACTGGATATACGTAAGGGAAAATTCATTTACTACGGCTGGGAGTTTGAGGTTGTTCATGGAACAGTGATTTTTGATCCTACGGAATTCAACCCGATGCTGGATATAGAAGCAAAAGTGGATCTTGCATCTTATGTGCAATCCGATACCCTGAGGACCCAATCAGATGAAGATGATTATGTAGTAGTACGGTTGTCCGGAGACCTTCAGAACCCGACTTTGGAATTTGATTCCGGGAATAGATATAACGAAAGTGATATATTAATGTTTTTGACCCGAACGGAAGACCCCTTTAATCAAGATCGTTTATCAGCTGATGCATTAAACGTATTTGGAATGTATTTTGAGCGACAATTTGAAAAGAGTATCAGTCGGATCAGCGGTCTGGATGAATTTGAATTGCGTACCAGGGGAAATTTATTATCCAATCGACAGCCGGATCAGTGGAGTTTTGTCCTTGGTCAAAAAATACGGCCTAATCTTTATTTAAAATACGAACGTGCATTATCATTGATTGAACCCAATCAGCAATTGGGAATTGAATATCGCTTAAGCAGGAATATTTCCATAGCAGGCGATATTAACCAGGATGGATTGCTAAGTATTAACTATATATATAAGTATCGATATTAAAGTTGAATTTTACGAATAGTTTCAAATACTGGATTGTTGTTTTCCTGATTTTCACAGGACTTTCTTATATTGCAGACGCCCAAAGCCACTTTAGGCCGACGGAATACACTGTCGGAAAGATCTATATTTCCGGGAATCATTCTTTTAAGACCCGCCGGCTGAAAAAGCAGATGAACTTAAAAGATAAACGTTTTAACCGAAGCAGGACTTTTACCCGGCGACTGATTGATCTGGACAGGATGCTTTTGCAGACTGTCTATATTAAAAACGGCTACTTGAATTGTACTGTCAAAGATTCCTTTGATGTCCATGACGACGGAAAGGTCGACCTGTTCTATTTTATTAATGAAGGGCGTCAGTATTTCCTGAAGGAAATCAATATTGAGGGCAATAGTTCCCTGTCAAAACGGAAAATTCTGAATATTCTAAATCATCAGTTACATGAACCGTATAATCCCATCCGGATTCGGGAGGGCATAAAAGAGATCAAAACCGAATATGCCAACATTGGAAAACCCTTAGCCAGTGTGACTGATTCCCTTGATGTAAATGATGATATTCATCTATTTATTTGCATTTCGGAAAATTCAACGATGAGTATTAAAGATATTCGGATAACTAATAACAATCTTGTTAAAGAAAAACCGATCCGGCGTGAATTGTTACTTGAGTCTGGTGATCTTTACTCTCAAGAAAAAATATTATTATCTAAAAAACATATTTTTGAAACCGGTCTTTTTTCCAGTGTCAATATTCGTACAACTAATATTGATACATCCGGGAAGACTCTGGATTTGGTTGTCGATATTCGGGAACTGGATATGCGATATCTGGGATTGAAATTTGGCTTTGGTCAGGATCGTGGTATTTCCAGCGGTAGTGAGCCGTATACATCCTTATCTATGAATGGGGAGTGGCTTCATCGCAATGTTGCCGGTAGAGGCAGCCGCTTAAGTACGAAACTAGGCTTATCGCTAAATATGGAAAATATTCTGCAACGTCCGAAAACCGAAGCCGAAATTTTGTATATTGAGCCCTGGTTGTT
>DPVY01000183.1 GCA_003527965.1 Fidelibacterota bacterium | reverse complement strand
TTTGGAAAAGCGGGCAAGCTGCCGTATCATTTGGCCTGTTTTTTCCACAAAACGAGAGGTGCGCAAATGGATTCATACAAACAGCTTACCCTGGAACAAAGATACGGAATTTATTCTTTGAAAAAAACAGGTCATAATCAGACGGAAATTGCCACCGTGACGGGGGTACACAAATCCACCATCAGTCGTGAATTACGCCGTAATCATGGTGAACGGGGTTATCGTTATCAACAAGCCCACTACAAGGCTATTTAACAATTTCAAATGCTTTGCAATGGCGGTTGCAGTATCAAAGAATTGTAAATCTTACTGATAAAGTTCAGGGTATAAGTAAAGTCGTTGATAAGATTACGAAAAAATGAAAATATTTGAAGCAAATATTCCATTATTGGCAGCAGATTTCTTTGCAAAAAAACTGCCCAATATTTCTGTTCTCGAAAGTGCAAACGAATTTTTACAGTTTACAACTGGAATTAAGTCATTTTTTTCGTATGAATCTGAACTAATTGAACTAAAGGAAAGACTCTCAATATCTTTACACTCTGTTAAAGAACCTGACAGAGCAGAATATGGCGATTTTCAGACAAACAGATTGCTTGCTGATAAAGTAGCAAATCGCTTACACGAACAAGGCATTAATCCTGAAATCATTATTGAGCCTACTTGTGGGAAAGGAAATTTTATAGTTGCTTCGCTAAATAATTTTAGTGGGATAAAGCAAATTATAGGAATTGAGATATACAAACCATACGTGTGGGAAACCAAATTTAGCATTCTTGATTTCTTTCTAAAAAATCCCAAATGCAATAAACCGTCCATTGAAATATTTCACTACAATGTTTTTGATTTTCACTTCAAAACATTTTCAAACCTGGTAATTAATAACAATTTGCTTATCATCGGCAATCCGCCCTGGGTAACAAATTCCCAATTAGGGAGCTTAAACTCGAAGAATCTTCCTAAAAAGTCAAATTTCAAAAATCAAAATGGGCTTGATGCTATGACAGGAAAAGGCAATTTTGACATTGCTGAATATATTATTTTATCGCTTTTTGATGCTTTTCAATGTATAAACGGACATTTAGCCCTTTTAGTAAAAAATTCAGTTGTTAAGAATATAGTTTTTGACCAAAAAGCGAAACAGTATCGTATTGGCTCCATTGAAAAACATTGCATCGACAGTAAAAAGGAATTTGATGTTTCTGTAGAATCATCTTTACTTTTTTGTAAGTTAAATTCCAGTCCCGAATTTGAATGTCGGGAATATAATTTTTACACTAAAGAAATGTCACTGAGTTTTGGCTGGGTGAATGATAAATTTGTTTCAAACACAGCTAATTATTTGCACACTCAGTCAATTGACGGAATCTGTCCGTTTGAATGGCGACAAGGAATTAAACACGATTGTTCGGCTGTCATGGAATTAGAAAAGACAAATGGACATTACTTGAATAAATTGAAAGAAAATGTGGTAATTGAAGATGAATTAGTTTTTGGATTGCTAAAAAGTTCCGACTTAAAAAACACTGTTATTAATGAAACACGAAAATATACCATTGTTACGCAAAGCAAAGTTGGACAAGAAACCAATTATATAAAACATCAATTTCCCGCAACATACAAGTACCTATATGAACATTTGTCGTTTTTTCAGTCGAGAAAGTCAGGTATTTACAAAGGTAAACCCTTGTTTTCAATTTTCGGCATTGGTGATTATTCGTTTAAACCTTACAAAGTTGCAATTTCAGGACTTTACAAAACCTTTCATTTTACGCTTGCATTACCTCAAAATGACAAGCCGGTAATGCTTGACGACACTTGTTATTTTATCGGTTTTGAAAATATCGAATATGCCGTTTATGCAATAATACTTTTAAACTCTCCACAAACGGAAGATTTCTTGCGGTCAATCACATTTCCCGATGCGAAAAGGGTTTTTACAAAAGATATATTGATGCGTATAGACTTGCTTAAACTCACATTAAATTGCTCGAAACAATACATTGAAGAACAATTAAAATATATAAATGACAAATACAGTTTGAATCTTGATTTAAAACTTTGGGATAATTTCATTGAAGAATTGATACCAATAAAAGAAAAACAAATGACATTATTTGGACATTAAAAAGCACTTAGCCTCAACGTTATATGTGATTAATGAAAAGCCGAAGATTTTTATTAAATTAAAAAGGAAAAAATGAGCAATATAATTCCCAATGAAAGTCAATTTTTATTGTACTCCAGTCCGGGAGGCGATGTTCGTTTGGACGTTCTGGTACGGGGAGAAACAGTTTGGCTAACACAGCAAAAAATTGCAGATCTGTTTGGCGTTGACAGAAGTGTGATAACAAAGCATTTAAAAAACATTTTTACCAGCGGTGAACTGGTAGAAAATTCAGTATGTGCAAAAATTGCACATACTGCCGCTGACGGGAAAAGGTATCCGACAAGATTTTACAATTTAGATGCAATAATTTCAGTCGGGTACCGCGCAAACAGCCGTCAGTCTACGCACTTTAGAATTTGGGCTACCGAAAGGCTCAAAGAATACATCATCGGAAAGATGAGTTGTGCTTTGCCTATACGCTTAAATTCCATAATTATTGAATATTTCCTCAATAGTAACTGTTGCCGTACCGATTTTGCCGACAACCACACCGGACGCCAGATTGGCGGCTTTTGCGGCAGTGAACCAATCGTTGGATATAATCAATCCAGCGGTGAAAGCCGCGATAAAGGTGTCGCCGGCGCCGCTGACGTCATAGACTTCCCGGGCTTTTGTCGGAATAACCAGGCTTTCATTGTTATTGTCCAGAACAAAAACGCCATCTTCGCCCAGGGTGATAACGATGCCTTCCAGGCTCAGATCGGCAACGAATTTTCTGGCATAATGTTCGATCTTTTCGTCCGGCAATTCAGGATGTTGAACGGCATTGGCGAATTCTTTGCGGTTGGGTTTAATGGTTGTAGCGCCACGATACTTTTGATAATCGTATCCTTTGGGGTCAATAACGACCGGTTTATCCGGAAACATTTCCAATATTTCCGAGATCATTTCGCGGGTGAGAAGTCCTTTTCGGTAGTCCGATAAAATAACTCCGTCAAACCGGTCGGCATTTTCGCGGATTTCTTTAAGAAGATTTTCGACGATAATAAGCGGGACATCTGCGCGGTTTTCTTCGTCAATGCGCACCAATTGTTGATGCTGGGCAATGACCCTGGATTTTACAGTCGTCTGATGGTGTTCTATTTCTTTAATAAGGGGCAGAATCTGTTTCTGGTGGCAGAGTTCTAATAGAATATCTTCACAATTATCATCTCCGCAGATTCCCGCCAGAGTTACTTTTGTTCCGAGGCTGGCAAGGTTGGCAGCCACGTTTCCGGCGCCACCGAGACGGCTTTCTTTTTTGGAGACATTGACGACCGGAACCGGCGCTTCCGGGGAAATACGTTCAACGGAGCCCCAGATATAACCATCCAGGATTAGATCGCCGACAACAAGAAGATGCAGCGCTGAAAAATCATTAAAAAGAGAACGCATAGCGTCTTTGGAAATATCGTGGTAAGGTGACATTGAATTCTCTAAGTTATATGATAATAATTTTTATACCAATCAATGAACTGCTTAACGCCCGTTTCAATAGTAGTCGTCGGCTCGAAGCCCAGTATTTCCCGGGTGTGGTCAATGTCGGCAAAAGTTTCCGGGACATCGCCTGGTTGGATCGGTTGGAAGTTGATTTTAGCCTTTTTACCGAGATATTTTTCGATCAGATTGATAAAATTCATCAGGTTTTCACTGCGATGATTACCAAGGTTGAATATTTCATACCGGGATGGATGGTTTAAGGACGAAATAATTCCGTTGACAATATCGTCGATATAGGTAAAGTCCCGTTTCATTTTTCCATAATTATACACGTCGATCGGTTCGCCGGCGAGGATTTTGCGAGTGAAAATAAAAAGCGCCATGTCCGGTCTTCCATAGGGACCGTATACCGTAAAAAACCGTAATCCGGTTGTGGGTAGTTCATACAAATGGGAATAAGTATGGGCAATTAGTTCGTTTGCTTTTTTGGACGCGGCATAGAGTGAAATCGGATAGTCGACATTGTCTTCAACCGAAAAAGGAAGTTTTGTATTTTTGCCATAAACGCTGGAACTGGAGGCATAAACAAAATTCTCAACCTGGGCCTGTTTGGATAATTCAATGATATTCAAAAAGCCCTCCAGGTTGGATTTTTGGTAGGCAAAGGGATTAGTGAGTGAGTAACGGACACCGGCTTGAGCGGCGAGATTGCAGACTTTTGTGATTGAATGTTTTTGAAATACCTGCTCGAGTGCTTCGAAGTCACAAAGATCTTTCCGGTAAAAGGTGAAATTATCGAATTCTTGTAGAATCTTCAGGCGAGATTCTTTAAGTGTCGGGTCGTAGTAATCGTTTACAATATCGTACCCGAGGACATCGACACCTTTTTCAAGGAGTTTTTTACTCAGGTGAAATCCGATGAAACCGGCGGCGCCGGTTATTAATAAAGTCATAAGCCATCCTGCTATTTAAGAATACAATCG
>DPVY01000079.1 GCA_003527965.1 Fidelibacterota bacterium | reverse complement strand
ACTTTTTATCCCAAAGGGATCCCTATGGGACGAAACCATCAAATATGTATAATTAAATCGGCGAAGGTTTGGCGTCAAGCCAAACCTTTTCACCTTTTTTCCACACTTCACGAACCGAGGGCGTCCCCAGATAATAGGGTATGCCCTGATAGCGGTCGAATTTCCAGATCACAAAATCAGCCTGTTTGTCCGGTTCAAGACTACCGGCTGCGCTTTCCAGCGCCAATGACCGCGCCGCGTTATACGTAGCCGCCTGCAGTGCCTCTAAGGGCGACAATTTCAGTTTCAGGCAGGCGATCGTGATAACGAGTGGCATGGATTGGGTCATGGAGCTGCCCGGGTTGAAATCCGTGGCAATGGCAACCGGCAAGCCTCTGTCCCACATCTTTCTGCCGGGCGCATAATGATCGGAGCCCAGGAAAAACGTCGTCGCCGGTAATAAAATGGGAATTACGTTCCCCGCCATCAGCGCCTCAATTCCTTCAGCGGTAATCGCGGTCAGGTGGTCGGCTGATATGGCTCCTAATTTCACGGCCAATTGCACTCCGCCAATGGGTTTGAATTCCTCGGCATGCATCCGTAAGCCAAGTCCCAGAAATTTCGCCGCTTCCAATACTCGGCGGGATTCGCGGACCGAAAACACGCCCTCTTCACAAAACACATCGCAAAATTCCGCCAGCCCTTCCCGGACGACTGTGGGTAGCATTTCCTCGATTATCAGGTCGATATAAGCATCATGATTCTCGCGATATTCGTCCGGATATTCATGAGCGCCGAGAAACGTTCGCCTGATATCCAGTGGATGCTCATCGTCTAATTCTTTTAACAGTCGCAGCGACATTAACTCGCTTTCTGTTGATAATCCGTAACCGCTTTTTGCTTCAATTGTAGTTGTGCCATATCTGAAAAAATCATCAAACCGTTGTTTGACTTTCCCTTTTAGCTCTTTATAATTGGCAGACCGCAGGCTTCGAACACTGGAACGAATTCCGCCACCCGCAGCGGCAATTTCCATATACGATTTGCCCATAATTCTCATTTCATATTCCAGTTCCCGGGTCTCATTAAAAACCGGGTGAGTATGGGCGTCAACAAATCCGGGAGTTACCAAAGCGCCGTTTGCGTTGACCACTTCCAGTTCGGGAGAATATAGGTCTTTCCCTATTTCACGAATGGCGCCATCGGCAAACACCATTTCGACATTATGATAGACCTTCATCGATTCGGAATCAGAGTTATAGGTGACTAATTCTCCGATGTTTCTGACTATTTTGGCGCTGTTCATTGAAAGATCCCCCGATATTTTTGCCAAAGATAATAAAACGGGACAGACCAAACAAGCACTAAGCGCTATCTTTAGTTTGTGCCGAACTTTGGAATTGCCTAACTTTAAACGCAATTATTGAAAGGCAAACCAATGAAATCCGGTCGTTATCTACTCCTCATTTTAATTTTAATCATTGGCGGTTGCACAATGATTCCCCACAAAGAATTTGTAATCACAGAGTTAAATTATTCAGACAAGGTAAAAGTCATTAAGCGTTCGGAATGGGACTGGAAACCGCTGGTCACGGATTTACCTCAACATGAGATTACTAAAATCACCATTCACCACGGTGGAGTGGACTATCCGCCGGGAAAAGATCCGGTTGAGCATATTCGTAATCTTCAGGATTGGAGCCGAAAAGAAAAAAAGTGGATCGATATTCCCTACCATTTTATGATTGACCCCGCCGGAGTGATTTATGAAGCCCGTCCAATTAATTATCCCGGCGCTACAAACACTGATTATGATCTTATCGGGCATGCGCAGATTTGTCTCATGGGTAATTATGAAAACGCCGAAGTGAACCGGTCCCAGCTGAAAGCAATCGTTGAAATAACGGCATATTTAGTCGAACGGTTCAATGTTCCGCTTTATGATATCAAAGGTCATAAAGATTATACCGAAACTCTCTGCCCGGGCAAAAATCTGTATCAGTATCTGAAAAACGGAACGATTCAAAATCAGGTCAGTGATATTTTAAACAGGTAAAATATCATATCTACCATGACAATAAACATATACGGAGGCAAACCAATGAACAATAAAGCGATTGCCAAAGCCATGACAGTAAAACTGCCGGCGGAACTTCCCGCCAAAAAGGAGTTTGTCGAGGGCATTCGCCGTGCCCCGAGCCGCGGCTTCAACCTGACGAAAAACGAAGCCGTCATAGCCTTAAAAAATGCACTGCGATATATACCCTTGGAATTACATGAAACCCTGGCACCGGAATTTCTCGATGAACTCCGTACCATGGGACGAATTTACGGGTATCGCTTCCGCCCGGAAGGACGAATATGGGGCAAACCGGTAAACGAATATAGAGGCATCCTGGCTGCCCGCGCCCTCCAGGTTAATATTGACAATAATCTGGATTTCGATGTAGCATTGTATCCCTACGAACTGGTCACTTATGGCGAAACCGGACAGGTCTGCCAGAACTGGATGCAATACCTGTTAATTAAACAGTATCTCGAAATCATGACGGAAGAACAGACACTGGTTGTCAGTTCCGGTCATCCGGTTGGTCTCTTTCCATCCGGTCCAATGGCTCCCAGAGTTATTTCCACTAACGGTTTAATTGTCGGGGAGTGGGATAATTCGGAGCACTTTAAGAAACTCGCCGCGATGGGCGTCTCCAATTACGGGCAGATGACCGCCGGCGGCTGGATGTATATCGGTCCTCAGGGGATTGTTCACGGCACATTTATTACATTGCTAAATGCCGGCAGAAAGTACCTCGGCATTCCCGAAGATAAAGATTTGAAAGGCATTTTCTTTATCAGTTCGGGACTCGGCGGCATGTCGGGCGCCCAGGCTAAAGCCGTTGAAATTGCCGGTGGAATCGGCGTGATCGCAGAGGTAGATTACAGCCGCATCAAAACCCGCCACGAACAGGGTTGGGTCGGCAAAGTGTCCGACAATCTCGATCAGATCGCCGGCTGGATGCATGAATATAAACAAGCCGGAAAAGCCATCTCTATCGCCTATCATGGCAATATCGTGGATCTTTTGGAATATATTGACAAAAACAATATCGAAGTTGAGCTGATCTCCGATCAAACTTCCTGTCATGCCGTTTATGAAGGCGGCTACACTCCCGCGGGAGTAACTTTTGAGGAGGGGCGCAAACTGATAAAGTCCGATCCGGATAAATTCTGCAAACTTGTAGATCAGTCGCTTCAGCGTCACTATCGCGTCATTAAACGCCTCACCGGGAAAGGTTCCTATTTCTGGGATTACGGTAACAGCTTCATGGCGTCTATTTTCAACGCCGGCGTAACGGAAATCGCCCAAAACGGGGTTGACACTTCCGAAGGATTTATCTGGCCTTCTTATGTGGAAGATATCATAGGTCCGATTTGCTTTGATAAAGGCTTTGGACCGTTTCGCTGGGTCTGCCTGAGCCGCAAGAATGAAGATTTACGGAAAACCGATCAGGCTGCCATGGCCTGTATTGATCC
>DPVY01000175.1:6335-8434 GCA_003527965.1 Fidelibacterota bacterium | reverse complement strand
AGGCATTGATAATAGACATCATCCCGATCACGGACATAACGCCGATGACAATGCCGAGGGTTGTCAGAAAAGTCCGTAATTTATTGGCTATTACGGTTTGCCAGGCGAGTCTTAAACCTTCGTCTAAATTCATAATCTCCTGTTATTCATATCTCAAACATTCAATAGGGTCAAGTTTGGCGGCGCGCCGGGCGGGATAAATACCGAAGAACAGTCCCACAAAGGTAGAGAATCCCAGACCCACAAAGACAGACCAGATCGGCACCCTGGATGGAAACGGTGTCACTTTATCGATCACCAGGGACGTCAAAAAACTGAGCAGAATAGCGATGATCCCGCCGATGCAGCAGATGATAATTGATTCAATAATAAACTGGAACGTAATAACCCGCTGTTTGGCGCCCAGGGCTTTGCGAATACCGATCTCTTTGCGACGCTCGCTCACCGAAACGAGCATAATATTCATAATGCCGATCCCGCCGACAATGAGCGAAAGAGCGCCGATGCCGAAAGCCGCGATGTACAGTCCGTTTGTCAACTGTTTATACATGTTGGTCAGCATTTCCTGCTGATTGATGGAAAAATTATCCTCTGTCTGGGGCTTCAGCTTCCGGGATACGCGCATCAGGAAGCGAATCTCATCTTTGACTGGCTCGATCATTTCAGGTGACGGGACTTTGATCAGAATATTGATACTGCGGTGAAAGCCGAAGTTCTTGAAGATCGTGCCCAGCGGAACATAGACCTCCGAGTCAAGATTATGCCCCAGAAGACTGCCCCGTTTTTCCATTACCCCGATGACAGTGTATGAGAAATTTCCGACTTTGATCCGCTCGCCTAAAGGATTTTTATTATTAAACAATTTCTCTTTGATCTCATTGCCAATGACAATACTGTTTTTATTATGATCAATTTCGATCTGGGTAAAATAACGTCCGTCGGCAACAGTAAATCCTTCGATGATCTCGGTTTCCATTGTGACGCCGGATACGCCGATACCGGTCAGGGAATTGTTACGATATTTAATATCCCGAAAGGTTCCCGATGCCGCAGAGATTGCCTCGGCGAGCCTTGAGTGCTCCTTAAGGTATTCGGCATCCTTCATGGTGATGTTTGGGCGATTGCGGTATTTGAAAAAATCGTTCTGAATGATCCAGGGATACTTATGGACGTAAAGGGTATTGCTGCCAAGCGCGGATATCTGATTGGCAAAGCCCGCGTTCAACCCGGAAATAATCGAAGCAACAGAAATAACTGTCAATACCCCGATAATAATCCCAAGAGTTGTCAGGATGGCGCGCATCTTGTTCTGTGCCAGGGCGCGCAGTGCAATTAAAATATTTTCCCAGAGTTTGATAAAAAAGGAGGTCAATTGTTCCTCACCTGTATATCTTCAGCTATATTTCCGTCGAGAATATGTACAATCCGGTCGGCATGCTCCGCCACTATCTTTTCGTGTGTAACCAGGATAATCGTATTGCCGGCTTCACGCAGATTGTCAAAAATCGCCATGATCTCTTTACCGGTTGTGGAATCGAGGTTTCCGGTTGGCTCGTCTGCCAGAATCAGTGAGGGGTTATTGACCAGCGCCCGTGCAATAGCAACTCGCTGACGCTGACCACCGGAAAGTTCGTTGGGTCGATGATGTTTGCGATCCGACAGTCCTACTTTTTCCAGGGCTTCAGCAGCTATAGCTTTTCGCTTGCTGGCATGTATGCCGCTATAGATCAGGGGCAATTCCACATTATGGAGCGCCGTGGCACGGGGCAGCAGATTAAAAGTCTGAAATACAAAGCCGACCTTGCGATTGCGGACTTCCGCCAGTTTATTGTCGTCCATAGTATGCACCAATTCGTTATCCAACTCATAAATACCGGAAGTGGGCGTATCGAGACAGCCGATGATATTCATCAAGGTTGATTTACCCGAACCGGAGGGACCCATGATAGAGATATATTCGTTTGAATTGATCCGGAGGTTCACGCCCCGCAAAGCATGAACCTCAACAGTTCCGATCTGATATGTTTTGACAATCTCTTTTAAGTTTATTAGCGTTTGCATCAGCCACCAAAATAGATGTTAAAGCGATAGATAACGTT
>DPVY01000175.1:0-5972 GCA_003527965.1 Fidelibacterota bacterium | reverse complement strand
CCATCCTGACTCTCATGAGTATATACATAGCCAACGTTCAAACCGACAGCAGCCCAGCGAAAAACATTGTAGCGTACTCCTATGGTAGGCAGCAAAGTAAAATAATGGGTTTTTATATTATTTTGATAAGTTCTGTAACCATCGGTATAGGTGGAGTCGTATCCGCTCCACAGGTGCTCCCAGGTATTGTTTTCTGACCACTGTGAAAATTCGATGCTCATATTTCCGCCGCCGATCATTGTACCAAGATATATTTCACTCCTGTTAAAGGGGTGAAATACCTTTTCAATAGTAAAGCCGCCAAATCCGATGCGCATTACGACCTCTTTAGTATCGTTTCCTCCGAAAGGCGTTCCTCTTGAGACTACTTTGCCTCCCGCACCAATGCCACCGATACGGATACCGTGACCGATAAATCCCCAGCCGCCACCACCGGTCAGAAAGATATTTTTATCAAAAGGATCCAGACCAATTTCCGCCAGTTTAGCATTGATGTCGTCGACTTCTAATTTCATCATGTAATAGTCCCAGCCGCCGGCGCCGCCCCGGAAAAAGCCGCGCTTTTTGCTGCTTTTCCAGTCTTCTTTACGTTTTTCGCGCCATTTATTCCAGTCTTCATCCCAGTCGTCCCAGTCAACGTCAACTTCGATTTTTGTGCTTCCTTTTTCGTCATCATTGATTTGTTCGTCGTATTCGTCTTCGATAACAACCGAATCGGTAACAGTCTCCTGTTCTTCTTCTGTTTTATCAAATTTTTCCTGGGCGTTGACAACCAGCCCGAAGATAAACACAACCATTATTATTAAAAATAAGCGTTTCATTTTTCTTTCCCCTTTGCTTTATCGTTATTCGTTATTTTCAATGGGCTGCCGTGTTTCAGCTCCTTACTGATGGCTTTATAACTTCCGATTACTATTTCTTCATCTTCATCGAGCCCGCTGATGATCTCGAATTGAGTTTCGCTGCTGATGCCAACCTTGACAACACGCTGCCCGGCAACCGGATGGACTTTTTTCTTGAAAAGACCTTTCCGGGGCTGGCTCTCTTTTTCATCTTTTACAACAAAGATTACATCCACGGTTTTTGACTTCGGGTTACCGGAATTTAGCGCTTCCCGAGGAGTTTGGACTACGCCAGACGCTTCGACAGAATCCGCCGGCAACGGCTGCCGAACGGTCAGGGCTTGAATGGGTACGACGATTGCGCTGTCCTTAGTTTCGGTAATAATATCCACGGTAGCCGACATACCGGGACGAAAACGCGTATCCTGCCCGATAACAGAAACTTCGATCTCAAAATTAGTAACCTGTTCCTGAGTTCCCAGTCCGCGGGTAGTGGCGCTGTGAGCAATCTCAGATACAATGCCTTTGTAGGTGGTATCGGGAATGGCATCGATTTCAACCAGAGCCGTATCGCCCTCGCTAACACTTACCACATCGGTTTCATCCACTTCGGCTTTTACCTCCATCCTGGACATGTCGGAAATAACCAGGATAACATCTTCCTGGAATACCGACCCCAGGGCGATTTCACCAACTTCTTTATTGATACTGGTGACAACACCGTCCATCGGCGCCAGAATACGGGTTTTGCTCAGATCATCGGCAACCTGTTTCAGGGCGGCTTTAGCCTGTATTACCTGGCTTTCGGCGATTTCGGTTTGCGCGCTGACGGCTTCGAGATCAGCCTCGGATGTAAGATCGTTTTTAAATAATTCTTTGACCCGCTTCAGTTCACTGGACACTTTCCTCCCGTTGGCTTCAGCGGATTGAACGACCGAAAGAGCCCGTTCATAGGCGGCTTCGTACTGTGCTTTATCCAGTTCCACCAGCAGGTCGCCCCGCTTAACAATATCACCTAATTTCACGGTAATATTCGTGATCCGGGCGGCGACATTGGCGCTAATCTTAACCTGAGTTTTAGGGGTTAATAATCCCGAGGCGTTAACGGTCTGAACGATTTTTTCCCGTTTAACCCTGGCGGTTTGAACGGCAATTGGTTTGATTTTGCTCTTCTTCGTATTTGCAACTATGACTACCCCGACAATGACAGCCAGGATAATTAGAATAATGAGTTTACGTCTGTTTTTTTTCTTCATTTATTCCCCGGTTTAGTTAAAGCGTTCCCATGACTAATGCCAGTTGTGCTTCGATGATTTTTGCATCGTATTTAGTGGTGATTAAATTGCCCTGTGCGCGGGTTAATGTCACCTGGGCATCCAGAACTTCGAGAAGGGTTGCCGAATTGAGACGATACATTTCCTGCGCCAGGCGCAGGTCTTCCCTGGCGGATTCGATATTCAGTTCATTAATAGCGAGCATTTCGCGGAAGGTGTCCAGGGTCAGAATCAGATTTTCGATTTGGCTCTCTATTTCTATTCTTTTCTGCTCGATACGGTCTTCATATATATTATAGTTCAGCCTTTTCTGCTGGATATTGGTTTTCCGGCGAAAGCCGTCAAACAGTGGAAAACTCAGATTAAAGGTTAAATTGGTATTCCACCATTTATCAAAATCTTCATAAGCGTGGGAGAATTCGGGACCACCACGGTAATAGGAGAATGTCGAACTTAATGTCGGGAAACAGTCACCTTGAGCGATTTTATATTGCAGGAAAGCCGATGTCTTCTGAGTAATCAGTGAATTGTATTCCTGATTACCGGCAATAGCTTTTTTGACAGCAACTTCTTTTCCCACATTTTCAGTGATTTTATATTCGTCCTCATAAATGTCGAGCGGGATATTCGGCGTCTGTCCGATGGCGACATTCAGATCAGACATTGCCAACCGGATAACCGATTTCTGACGGATCACATTCAGACGGTCATTGCCTTCACTAACCTGGGCTTTAAAAAGGTCTTTCTTGGCTACCTGACCGATTTTATACATCTCTTCGGTTTTACCTAACTGTTCCCGGCTGTTTTTTAATGCCATTTCATAGACATTCAGTAGCTCTCTGGCTTTCAGAACATTATAAAATTTTTCGGTAACATTGGCGATGATGCTTTGTCGTGTAAGATTCCGATCATAAATAGCGCCGTCCAAACTGTTCTTAGCCAGCCGGATATTGTTCCACCATTTCCCGCCGTCAAAGATATTTTGATTATAGGTTATACCGGCGGAATAGTAATATGTGGTTGTATCGGGACTGACAAATTTAGTACCATAAGCTATGTATTCGTTAGGTCCCTGAGTGGAACGACTGGATCTGGCGCCGGCGCTGACATAGGGCAATATCGACCCATATGAACCGCGCACACCGGATCTGTAGGCGCTCACCTGTTTTGAGGCAATTGTCAGGTTAGGGTTCTTCTCCAGAGCAATATTGATACAATCCTGAAGACTTAATTTCTCTGCGCCAAAGGCAGCAGTTGTTATTAATAATAATGTGATTATCAGAAATTTACGCATAACACAATCCTTATTCTTATATTTTTGCAAACCCGGCTAACAGCGCTGCGACGACAGCGTATAATAACCAAATGACTATGATGATCCCAAAAGGCTTTGATGCTTTTTTATCTATAATAACACCAAGGGCGATGCTGAAAAGGACGATCTTCCACAAAGCAAAGGCATCGATATTCGTCATAAACCGAAACATAAAACTACTGCTTTCTTCGAACAGTAAAGCAAGACTTGTATAAATTTTCGTACTACCCTGGGAAATGATTAAAGGCGTTTTTATACCAAGGCTAACGACATCCACCAATCCCACATAGGCTGTAACTCCAAGCATTGTCTTATATTTGGTTTCACCGCCCAATAAAAAATTGCCGATGAACAACATGACGGCTGCCAACACCAGCGTTTTAACAATGATAGCAACAGCGGTAGTAATATACTGCACCGGCGAATCCGCCTTGCTCTCCATGCGTTCGATGATTGTTTCCTTCTGAATATCGGCCAGTCGTTCGCTGGATTTAATGCGGACTTTCTGTTCCGTCATTGCAATGGGCACAATGTAAGGGGTAAGTATCAGACTCACTATGGTCACAATTAGCAGCGGAATAACAATGTCCGACCAGTTTGTCTTCACTTTTAATGAACGAAAAGTAGCTGATGGTTCCCAGAATAATGTTAATAATTTTGACGGCATCGTTTCCTCCTGATTGTCTTTCCTGGCATATCCCTCTTTCAGCAACATGTTTCTTAGAGTAGAGTGTCAGTTAAAAGTTGTCAGATAAAAATGAAATCTTCTAAATTTCTGACAATAAGCGTTTTTTATGTGATTCAAGATACATTTTGGCGGCTTCGTAGGTGTTTGGTATTTCACCTGATAGAATGGCTTCTTCGATGGCACGTTTGACATAGCCCACCGCGGGACCGGGGGACAGATTGCAGATTTTCATGATCTCATCGCCATGCAAGGGAGACTGAAAGGCGCGCAGGCGATCTTTTTCCTCAACTTCGGCAATTTTATCCACAACACGATCGAAATTGGCGGTGTATTCGGCGACTTTACGGGGGTTTTTAGAAGTAATATCCGCCCGGCAGAGGGTAATCAAATCTTCAATATGCTCGCCGGCATCGACACACAGGCGCCGCACAGCGCTATCGGTAACACCTTCTTCGGCAATGGCAATCGGGCGCAGGTGCAGGCGGGTCATTTTTTCGGCGTATTCCATAATTTTATTAGACAGTTTCAGACGGCGACAGAGCGGTTTAACCATACGGGCGCCCAACTCCTCATGACCATAGAAAGTCCAGCCCTTACCTTCCACATACCGCTTGGTCTGCGGTTTGGCGATATCGTGAATGAGAGCGGTGAAACGCAACTCGAATTTATCCGTCTTTTCGGCAATATTGTCCAGAACCTGTAGCGAATGGTTGAAGACATCTTTATGATGATAACCGTTTTTTTGATCCACCCCATCGAGATTGGCAATTTCCGGCAGAATGATTTCCAGGAGACCGCATTTTTTCATTAATAAAAAAGCCTGTGAAGGTTTGCGGGGGACCTTCAGAATTTTGGTTAATTCTTCGGTGATTCGCTCCTGGGAGATGATGACCATCCGGTCTTTGACTTTACTGATGGCGCGGAAGGTTTCGTCTTCGATTTTAAATCCCAGCTGAGTGGAAAAGCGAATGGCTCTCAGCATTCGAAGAGGGTCTTCGGAAAATGTTGTCACCGGATCGAGGGGCGTGCGAATAATTCCGGCATCGAGATCGTGCAGACCCTGAAAGTAATCGGACAATTCGTACAGCGATTCTTTATTCAGAGACATCGCCAGAGCATTGATTGTAAAATCCCGGCGGGACAGGTCCTCATGAAGATTTCCTTCGGCGACTTTGGGTTTACGGGAATTATTTTCATACTGCTCCGAACGGGCGGTGGCGACTTCAATAATGATGTCATGATAGGGCACCATAGCGGTGCCGAAGCGGGGATATTCGAGGACTTTTTTCAGGCGAAAGGAATGGGCGATGGCTTTGGCGAATTCGATGCCGCTGCCGACGACGGTTACGTCTATGTCTTTAGTTTCGTGCCCCAATATTCGATCCCGTATCGCGCCCCCGACGAGGTAAGCGTCTACATTGTTGCGTTCCGCGATTTGGGCGATGCGCAACAGAATTTTTGTAATTGGATCATCCGGCGGAAACAGTAGCTCTAAAAATGCCATTCCTTCTCTCGGTTTTTCGGGGAAATTTAGGCATGTCAGGGCTTAATTGCAAAAAGTCGGTCTTCCTAATTCCCAAATTTTCTCGTTTTCTTGTTCCCAAATTGAATTTGGGTGCGATGGTAAAAGCAAGTGAATGTATGTATGAATCTTACGACAGGTTCATCAATTCTTCGGCATGATAAGAACTGCGCACCAGCGGTCCCGACATCACCGCGCGAAATCCCATTTTTAAGCCCGCTTCTTTGTAAATATTAAATTCATCGGGATGAACATAACGATCTACCGGAAGATGACTCTTTGTGGGTTGCAGATATTGACCGGCAGTAAAAATATCGCAGCCCGTCGCTCG
>DPVY01000312.1 GCA_003527965.1 Fidelibacterota bacterium | reverse complement strand
TCGGCTGGGGCGCCAATTCAAGTCTGCCGACGTACATTACGATTTTCGCAGCAGGAGCATTTTGTTATCACTATTTTTACCGCCAAATCAGGATATCAAGCGCAAAATTGAAGCCGCTAAAAACGCCTGGATAATTGATACCATTGTCCTGGATCCGGGGCATGGCGGGAAAGATCCCGGAACTCCCGGCAGATGGGGCTACATGCATGAAAAGGATATAGTGCTGGACATTGCTCTTAGGGTGGGGAAACTGCTCAAAAAGAACAGCGATCTGATGGTGGTTTATACCCGTAAAAAAGATGTCTTTGTCCCGCTCTGGAAACGTTCGGAAATTGCGAACAAATCCGGCGGTAAGCTATTTATCAGTCTGCATGTTAACGGTCTTGCTCGAAACAGTACCGCCAATGGCGTGGAATTTTACCTGCTTCGCCCCGGAAGGTCTGAGGATGCCATAAAAGTAGCGGAGGCAGAAAATGCGGTTATTCACCTCGAAGATGCTGCCGATAAGGCCAAATACGCCGGCTATGACGATATTACCAACATTTTAGCCAATATGGTTCATTCGGTAAACATGCGAGACAGCGAGCTGTTGGCCGGGATACTTTCGAGAAATTTTACCGAAAATATCAGCCAGAAAAACCGTGGTGTTAAACAGGCGGGATTCTATGTGTTGGTGGACGCCGATATGCCAAAATTGCTATGTGAGTTAGGCTTCAATTCCAATAAGGCGGAAGCTAGGAAATTAAATAGCAGCCGGCATCGCCAAAAGATTGCCGAAACGATTTATAAAAGTATTTTAGAATTTAAGGAGGTGTGTGATAAATCCGTCTCTGAAAATTAATGAATTACGACAACAGCCGATTGGCGTGTTTGATTCCGGTCTCGGTGGGCTAACGGTTGTTAACCAATTAATGAACCAACTGCCCGGTGAATCCATTATCTATTTTGGTGACACGGCCCGGGTTCCCTATGGAACTAAAAGCTCGTTAACCATTCAAAGGTTTTCAGTCCAGATCGCCCGCTTTTTACAGCAACAGGGCGTTAAGCTTATTGTTGTTGCCTGTAATACGGCGTCCAGTGTTGCATTGGAGGAGATAAAAGAGTCTGTCACGGTTCCGGTGATTGGTGTGATTGAGCCGGGTGCCCGGGCGGCGCTCAGGGAAAGTGCCACCAAACGGATTGGGGTAATCGGCACCTCAGCCACAGTCTCTGCCGGTAAATATGAAGCTGTATTAAAATCCCTGGATAGTTCCGTTGAAGTGTTTTCCAGGGCCTGCCCGTTGTTTGTGCCACTGGTTGAAGAGGGCTGGATTGATACGCCGGTCACCGAGGAGGTAGCGGCGATTTATCTCAAGCCCCTGATGGGGAAAAATATTGCCAGTCTTATTTTAGGATGTACGCACTATCCCATCATCAAAGCAACAATAAAAAAAGTAGTTAACGGCAATGTGCAAATTATTGACAGTGCTATAGAAACCGCGGTGGAAGTGCGAAACACCCTGCAATCTCATAAAATCATGAACGAAAGCAGCCATCTGCCCGAACACCTGTTTTATGTCAGTGATTTCCCTCAGAAATTTGAGGAGATTGCCAGGCGATTGTTAGGGCGGCCACTTGTTAATGTGCACCGCATTGCCCTCGATAACAGCATTTAATGGATAAAAATTTCAACGAACTAACCCTTCAAAAAAACCTGCGATATCTTTATGCCCTCGACGGCAAAGGCATAAAACCCGGCTTGAAACGGATTGAATCTCTGCTTGACCGGATAGGAAATCCTCACCGCAATATTCCCGCCATCCATGTCGCCGGAACCAATGGAAAGGGATCTACTTGCGCGGTCATCGCGGCGGTACTCCGCACGGCGGGGTACCGGGTTGGTTTATATACATCGCCTCATCTTGTGCGCTTTAATGAACGGATTCGGATTAATGATGAAAAAATCAGCGATATTGATATTTTGGGTTTTTTGCAGCGCCATCGGGCCTTGGTTGACGAATTAGACGCCACTTTTTTCGAGACGACTACGGCGCTGGCTTTTGAGCATTTTTATCGGCAGAAGGTAGATGTCATGGTCCTGGAAACAGGACTTGGCGGTCAATTTGACGCTACCAATGTTGTTACACCTATTCTTTCCGCTATTACCCCCATTGGTAAAGACCATGAAGAGTTTTTAGGTAACACCTTGTCAAAAATCGCCTTTGAAAAAGCCGGAATAGCAAAACCGAATATTCCCTGTTTATCAGCTAAACAAAATTTTTCTGTAAAACAGATCCTCAGGGAGGAGATTACTAAACGATCGGCAACCTGGTTTTATGCTCCCGATTTATGTGGTATATCGGCGAAAGATATTGCGCTTGAAGGAATGCAGGTGAATATTCAAATAGGCGCAACACAATTGAATCCGGTTAAATTCCCCCTAACAGGATTACACCAGATGGTAAATCTCCAGACCGCCGTTTCCGCGATTCATTTGTTAAAGCAATTCCCCGTATCACCGGAGCAAATTAAAAAAGGAATTGAATCAGTTTGTTGGCGTGGTCGCCTGGAGGTTTTATCCCGGGAACCGTTAATTCTGTATGATGTTGGTCATAACATACACGGCCTAAGATCGGTTGTTTCGGCGCTGGAAAAAATTATTCCGGGGCAAAAAATACAGATAATTTTAGCCCTGGGAGAAAAAAAGAAAATCACCCGTCTGGGAAGTGTCCTGGGTGCAATTGCCGATCGAGTATATGTTACCGAAATCCCGAATAATAAATCGGCGCGAGCAAGAGACATTGCGGCAGAATTAAAAAAAGATATTTCTGCGGAAAAGATATATGTAAATGAATGTTTAGAGGATTTACTGCTCAAGGTGACGACAAAACTAAAGAGCGCGGACAATCTCATAATTCTTGGAAGCCATTATATTGCTCCGGTTGTATACAATTTTTTCAAAATAAAAGTTTGACAAATAGGAATCTATACTTTAAATTATTAAGGTTTTACTAGTTATCTGCACTTTCTGACCTACCAACGATGAAATAATTTTAAAACTTATTATATTAATATTAAAGGATTAATAATGGACAAAGAGTTGACGATTACGTCTCTGCAATCTATGAAAATAAAAGAATTAACCGATCTTGCCGTAAAACTGGAAATTCCGGAACATACAGGGCTTAAGAAGATGGATTTGATTTATAAAATTCTTGAAGCCAATGCTAAAAAAGAGGGCCGGATTTTTTCGCAGGGTGTTTTACAGGTAATGGACGAGGGATATGGATTTCTGAGATCTGAAGAATTAAGTTATCTGCCGGGCCCCGACGACGTCTATATATCACCATCACAAATCAAGCGATTTGGATTGCAGACCGGTCATGTTGTTTACGGACAGATTCGCCCACCAAAAGACAATGAACGGTTTTTTGCCTTACTTCGTGTGGACGCTGTAAATATGATGGATCCCGAGATTGTCAAATCCAAAAAGAAGTTTGACGCTCTTACCCCGCTCTATCCGGAGAGCCGAATTGTGCTGGAGACAGACAGCCATAATATTTCCATGCGTGTTCTGGATTTGCTCTGCCCGGTTGGCAAGGGTCAAAGAGGCTTGATCGTGGCCCAACCGAAAACCGGTAAAACAACATTATTGCAGCAGATTGCGAACAGTATTACAACCAATCATCCGGAAATTGTCCTGATTGTGCTTTTAATCGATGAGCGGCCCGAGGAAGTGACCGACATGGAGCGTTCAGTGAATGCGGAGGTTGTCAGCTCAACTTTTGATGAACCGCCGGAACGGCATGTTCAGGTGTCCGGTATGGTTTTGGAAAAAGCCAAGCGAATGGTTGAATTGGGCTTCCACGTAGTAATTCTGCTGGATAGTATAACGAGACTGGCAAGAGCGCATAACGCCGTGGTACCGCATAGTGGAAAAATACTTTCCGGTGGTATTGACGCTAATGCCCTGCATCATCCCAAACGATTTTTCGGAGCGGCTCGGAATATTGAAAATGGCGGCAGCCTTACGATTGTCGCCACAGCCCTCATTGATACCGGTAGCCGGATGGATGATGTTATATTTGAAGAGTTTAAGGGTACCGGTAATATGGAACTGGTGCTGGATCGTCGTCTTAGTGATCGACGAGTTTTCCCCGCCATTGATGTGAATCGTTCGGGAACCCGTAAGGAAGAACTGCTACTGTCACCAGCCGAACTGGCGCGGGTCTGGGTTTTACGAAAACTTTTAAGTGAAATGAATTCTGTTGAGGCGATGGAATTTCTGCTTGAGCGCATGAAACGGGCCAAGAGTAACCGTGAATTTCTCAAATCTATGAATCAGTAGATTGGTTCCTTCTATTTAAGGACACCTTTATTTTCTTGATTTTAATGGTATGAAAAGCGTATATTTACTTGCTTTATGCAATGATGATGATTATCTAAAGGATATAACAATGAAACCGAAGATTCACCCCAAATATGAAAAATGTACCGTAAGCTGTGCTTGCGGGAGTAAGTTTGAAACCCATTCAACCGTCGGCGATATGAAGGTTGAAATCTGTTCAGCGTGTCACCCGTTTTTCACGGGCAAACAGAAGCTGATTGACTCAGCCGGACGTATTGAGAAATTTAACCGCAAGTATAATAGAGCCAACATAAAAGGATAGTAATTCCTGAAAAATATAGCGACGTCTCCACGCTGATGGAGATGTCGTTTTTTTTAATACCTATGGAAACAAAAATATTAGTTGGTGGACAGGCTGTTATTGAGGGCGTCATGATGCGTGTACCCGGCGCTTATGCGACAGCTGTCCGAAAACCAGACGGTACCATTGAGACCAAACGGTCTGATTTTACATCGATTGTCGAAAAGCACCCGGTTTTGAAAAAACCGATTCTACGGGGAATGGTATCCCTTTTTGAATCTTTGAAAATCGGTCTGGGAACATTACAATTCTCAGCCGATATCGCTATTCAAACCGAGGAAGAACTACAGGGGAAAGAGCCCCAAAAGCAGAATAAATTTTTATCGGCGCTTACAATGGTGTTCGCTCTGGTGCTGGGTTTTGCTCTTTTTGGCGTGCTGCCGCTTTATATTACGACGAAGTTATTAAATATTGAGCGCCAGGTTTTTGCCTTCAATATTGTTGCCGGCGCCTGGCGGATCATCTTTTTTCTCGTTTATCTCTGGCTAATATCTCTGATGAAAGATGTTCAACGCCTGTTTCAATATCACGGAGCAGAACACAAAATAGTTTATACTTTTGAAAGCGGTCAGGATTTGACCGTTGAAAACAGCCGTAAATTCACGACCTTTCACCCTCGCTGTGGGACCAGTTTTATTTTTATTGTACTCCTGTCTTCCATCCTGATGTTTGCCCTGATAGATAGTGTGATAATTTTGGTTGCCGGGACAATTACCCTGCCTATGCGGATTGTTTTTCATCTGCTGCTTATGCCATTTGTGGCGGGCGTGGGGTATGAATTTTTAAAAGTAACCGCCGCCAATCAGCAAAAACACTGGGGGCGCTGGCTGTCCGCACCGGGATTATGGCTTCAGCGGATTACCACCAAACCACCCGATGATGACCAACTCGAAACCGCTATTGCTTCCTTAAAAGCAGCATTCGGTGACCGGTACAAAGATTATATCGGGCAAACATTTACAGCAACAGCTGTTGAATAGACAATAAAATTATGATCAATAAATTACAGGAAATCCAACAAAGATTTGATGAAATATCCGGCGAACTCGCTAATCCTGATGTTGTGACGAATCAGGAAAAATACCGGAAGTTAACTAAAGAACATAAAGATCTTATACCAATTGTTGAAAAGTCTAAAGAATACCTTCAGTTAGTCAAGAGGATCAGCGAAGATGTGGAAATTTTAAACAGCTCCGACAAAGAATTGAAGGAATTGGTTAACGAAGAAATCGAGGATCTGCGGGCGCGGGAGGAGCTTCTTCAGGAAGAGTTGAAGGTGATGCTGATTCCGAAAGATCCGAATGACGATAAAAATGCCATTGTGGAAATTCGAGCCGGCACCGGTGGCGATGAAGCGGCTATTTTTGCCGGTGATCTCTACCGGATGTATGTGAGATATGCCGAGCGGAAACACTGGAAGATTGAAGAGCTTTCTGCTAATGTGATTGGTATTGGTGGCTTTAAAGAGGTTATATTTTCCTTAAGTGGGCAGAATGTATATGGAACAATGAAATTTGAATCCGGCGTTCACCGGGTACAGCGGGTGCCCCTGACCGAGACTTCCGGTAGAATTCATACCTCCGCCGCTACCGTAGCTGTGTTTCCCGAAGCGGAAGACGTAGATGTTGAGATAGAACCCGGTGACCTTCGTATTGATACTTACCGCGCCAGTGGAGCAGGCGGTCAGCATGTCAACAAGGTTGAATCGGCGATCCGGATAACTCACATACCTTCCGGGCTTGTGGTGACCTGCCAGGATGAAAAGTCTCAACATAAGAACAAAGCCAAAGCGCTTAAAATATTACGCAGCCGGCTGTTAGCCATGAAACAGGCCGAGCATGAAGCTGAGATTGCCGCTCAACGCCGATCTTTGGTCAGCACCGGTGACCGCAGCGCTAAAATTAAAACCTACAATTTTCCCCAGGGCAGGGTAACCGATCATCGCATTAACCTGACTCTGTATAAACTCGAGTATGTGATGCAGGGCGATCTGGACGAGTTAATTGAAGCCGTTAAAACCGCTCATAATATGGACCAGTTGCAGAGTTCTTCGCACCGTTCCTGATATCCGGCGTCAAATTCCTTTTTGATAAATCATAATTATTCTTGCACTCTGGGAAATCCAGGTTAAATTTTAATGATTCTATGGATACACCTATTCCCAAAACCTGGCGGATTGTTGATGTTTTAAAATGGTCGAAAGACTATCTTTCTTCCAAAGGAGTAGAATCGCCCCAGATTGAAGCCGAGTGGATGCTGCGTGAAATCCTGAATTGTACCCGGATTGATATTTATCTAAACCATGATCGTCCGTTAACTGCCGCGAATCTGGCAGCTTTCAAGAAAATTCTGATCGAACGGGTGTCTGGAAAACCGCTCCAATATGTTCTCGGATACACGGAATTCATGGGGTTAAAAATATTAGTTAATAAACATGTCCTGATTCCCCGCCAGGAGACCGAAGTTATCGTCGAAAACCTGCGGTCTTTTCTATCCCCAAACAAAAAATCAGCTTCCCGGATATTGGATGTGGGAACCGGATCGGGGTGTATTGCCATATCCCTGGCCGTGCATTGTTCCGATTGTGAAATTGTGGCCGTGGATATCAGTTCGGAGGCTCTTGAAATTGCCCGGGAAAACGCCCGACTCAATCATGTGAGCGACCGGATTCAATTTATTAAAAAAAACATTTTAAAGGAGACACCGGGAAACCAGCTATTTAATGTTATTGTATCAAATCCGCCGTATGTGTCCGGAGAATGGTGGGAAAACATGGCGGAATCGGTTAAGAATTACGAACCGGAAATTGCCCTGTATCCCGGAAAAGATCCATTAGTGTTTTATAAAAGACTGGCTGAGTTGGCGGTGAGTAATCTTGCACCCGATGGGATTCTGGCGCTTGAGATTGGGGGCAGCTACCAGGAAAATGATGTGAAGTCGGTAATTGCCGAAAAAGGATTAGGAGATTTTCAGGTTATTAAAGATTACCTTGGGCAGAGCCGGGGGATAATAGCACGGTTGCATAAGTGAAAAAGGTATTAGCCTATATACGCCTGATGCGCCCGCTGAATCTTTTACAGGGAGGAATAGCACTTCTTGTGGCGGCGACTTTAATGGACCGGTTTCCCGCCTGGAACATAATCCTGTTGGCAACAGGGATCGTTTGGTCCTATACGGGAGCGGGCAATGCCATCAATGATTATTGTGATGCGGGAATTGATAAAATAAATCGCCCGGAGCGACCCATTCCCCAGGGTTTGGTGTCCCGCAAAGGCGCCTTGACGTGGGCTGTCTGCTTATTCCTGACGGGCAGTTTGCTGGCAATTCCCGTGTTTACGTTAGAGCTGATGATTATTCTTCTTCTGGCGGTGCTGTTGTTGACAACCTACAGCCTGTTTTTTAAGATGCGTCCGCTTCTCGGCAATGTAGTGGTCAGTACCATTCTTGGGATGACATTTCTGTTTGCCGCCAGTATTTACGGCGATATTTCAAAAGGCGTTACCCCCTTTTTTCTGGCATTTGGTTTTAACCTGATCAGGGAAATTGTGAAGGATGTTCAGGATATGAAAGGCGACCAGGCTCTGGGAGCCCGGACGTTACCGTTAAAGTATGGAGTTGAGGTAACAAGGAAAATTATTAATACGCTTACGTTAATACTT
Source organism: Fidelibacterota bacterium (assembly GCA_003527965.1). Taxonomy (GTDB): domain Bacteria; phylum Fidelibacterota; class UBA2242; order UBA2242; family UBA2242; genus DPVY01. Next base: position 862 of record DPVY01000312.1, on the reverse strand, counting down.
ATGTTTGGGGCAATTGCACCTTATATTTTGCATATTTACGGGAAATTTTATTTGCTGACATTAATTTTTGGTGTGGAATTTCCGCTGGTATATGTTATATATTCTATCCGTAAAGACTGTTCGGCAAGCAATTGCTCCAGGCTTTCGGCGATTTTAAAAAGTGATATATTTTTGGGGTTATTAGCGATATTTCTGGGAAAGTTCTAAATGGCAACATTTATTCATTTACATAATCACTCGGATTACAGTTTACTGGACGGTGCCCAATCGATTGAAGGGTTGTTGCAGCGTGTCCGGGAGCTTGGAATGCCGGCGGTTGGCTTGACCGAGCACGGGAATTTATTCAGCGCCATATCCTTTTACAAGGCGGCGAAAAAGGAAAAAATCAAACCGATCATTGGCTGTGAAGTATATGTCGCCGATAACAGTCGTTTCGATAAAAAGCCCCAAAAACAGGGCGGTTTCAGGTATAATCACTTCCTGTTGCTGGCTCAAAATATTCAGGGCTACAAAAACCTCATTAAATTGGTGAGCAAAGGTTATCTCGAGGGCTTTTACTATCGGCCGCGGGTTGATAAAGAATTGTTGATCAAATATAATGAAGGATTAATTGCCACGACAGCCTGTATTCAGGGAAGAATTCAGCGGATTGCTCTTAAGGGCGATTATGACCAGGCTAAACAGCTTGCCGTGGAATATGGCGAAATATTTAAAGACCGCTTTTATCTTGAAGTTCAAAATCACCGTCTTAAAGAAGAAGAACGCTGGTACGAAATATCAAAAAAACTATCTGCGGAAACCGGCCTACCCCGGGTTGCCACAAATGACACTCACTACGCCCGGGCGGAGCATTGGGAAGCCC
>DPVY01000108.1 GCA_003527965.1 Fidelibacterota bacterium | reverse complement strand
CGGGCCCGGTGATGACTATATGGTAAATGATTATGGTCGTTATGAAACCACGGGCAGCTCAACAATATACCATTACATATATGTTGACAGACCGGATCAGTACGAACAGGGTGCGGGAATGAAATACGATGATTCGACCCATTTTGTTTTTGGTGGTAACTCCCTTATTGGCGATTCTGTTGTGACATTTTATGTGGGACCCATGCAGGATTATCTCTGGAACCGAAGGCAAAAATCCAACACGGCTTATCTGGTTTGGACCCATACATTGACCCCGAGAACCTATTATGAACTACGGTATCAGCAGTTCCATACCAATTATCATTATGCGACACCTGATATTGACGACAGGGATGGAGATGGTGACCGTAATGAAGATTTGGTGTGGGATATCGACCGCGCCGGTCCACACCCAACTTACAGAGAACGTGACGAGAACACCTACTGGTGGGTCAGAGGAGACGATCCGGGATACCGAGATCAGTCTTCCTGGACAAAGACCTTGAAAGGCGACTTGGTCAGTCAGGTAAATAGTAATCATCTAATCAAAAGTGGCGTGGAATTCAACTATCATGAAATGGCTGTCGAGAATATCAGCTGGACGCTGGGTGTGGGAATCAATCGTAAGGATATCTGGAAAGAGGATATGATTGATCTTGGTATGTATATTCAGGATAAGATGGATTTTGAAGGTATTATTGCCCTGATTGGACTCCGGTATGATTATTTTGACCCCAACGGATTTGGCGATGCGGTATATTATCCGGAAGATTATAACTATCCTTTTACATCGGTTGATACCAATGACGCAGCAATTTTCACAGCCCCCCGAAAAGCGACCAACAAAAGCCAGATCAGCCCGCGACTCGCGATTTCTCATCCGATAACCGAGCGGGATATCATTCGATTTTCCTATGGCCATTATTTCCAACGCCCCGACGGATATTATCTGTATCGCAATCTGAGTTTTCAGTCCTTAACCAAAACCGGGAACAATGTCGGCAATCCCAATCTGTCTCCCGAAAAAACCGTCGCTTATGAAGTCGGTCTTGAACACCTATTTACCGATAATATCAAATTCAGTATCAATGGTTATTACAAAGATGTAACGAACTTGATGAACAATCAGAAGTTTGTATTACGGAGCGCCAATAATAAGGAGGTCCGGATTTTTGTCAACGCCGATTACGGCAATATGAAAGGGCTTGAGTTTACATTGATCAAACGGGTTGGGCACTTCTGGGGTGGCTCTGTTAATTATACTTTTGCAATTGCGAAGGGCCGGAGCTCATCGTCGGGAAGCGGATCTGGAGCATTTACCAGTGAGCGGCGGTTGAACATTATGAGTTTTGACCAGACCCATACGGTGAATGCCAATATTACCATGCGCACTCCCGATAATTTTATCAAAGGATTGAACAACTGGAGAGCCAATATTCAGTTTGGCTACGGTAGCGGTTTGCCGTACACGTCTTATGGCAGCGGGAAAATTAATGACAAGCGGATGCCATGGACCAGCAACACGGATTTGCGTATCAGCAAACGAGTAGATTTTCTAAAGATTAAAATGGACGTGTTCATGGATATTTTTAACCTCTTCAATCGCGAAAATGTTGACTGGATCGGAAACGCTCAATGGTACGAAATTGGTGATACGGAAGATGAGACAGTAAAGGATGATCCCGCTGTAGTGCGGCGAGATGGTATTACCGGAGAATTTATCCGCAACCCGCAGGTATATAGTGACAAACGCCAGTTTCGTTTCGGTATTGCGGTGGAATTCTAATCGATGGTACAATTGATTATAAATCGGAGGATATGAATGAGTTCGTTGAAAAATAAAATGCAATTTCTTATGATCGCCACTATTGTCGGGATGTTTGTTTCAGCAACCGTTTTTGCGGCCGATTTGCCTTCAAACAAAACAAAACTCGCAAAAGACAGCGAGATGGCGACCGGTCCCATTGTCCCAAATAACTGGAAATTTCATAAAATTGGTGGATTATGGCAGCGGGTATTAAATACAGGCAAAATGGGCGATGACGCTTATCAGGATCGCACACCCTCCTGCGACTATCCCGGCGGATCGGGTAATTCCTATCTGTACCGCGGATCTATGTGGCTGTCGGCTTTTGTTGATGGTGTGTATCACTGTACCAAGCCGGAAGACGATGAATACTCACCGATAGATTCGGTTCATATAATTACCGGTGACGAGGCTATTTCAGATGAAGACACCTGGACGAAATATTATGATGTCATGGCGCCACAGGCGAGCGGACACTTTCCCCTGGGAATAGAGGTTACCGAAAAGACTTATGCGTGGAGCGCCAGTTATGCCGGGGATTTTATCATCTATGAATTCAGCATTAAAAATGTCGGCATAGACAGCGACGGTGACGGCTATCCCGATACCGATCGCGATCTCGATGATTTTTATTTTACATTGCGGCTGGATGGCGATGTCTCCAAATTGCCTACCTGGGACGCTGAATACCGTTTTTCCAATCAAGATGATCACGCCATGGCAAATGGACGCCCCTGGGACTGGCTGGAATATTTTCCCCAGTTGGCCGGCTATGATCATGGTCTGACTTTAGACCAGGCTGACAGTACAATGGTTATGATGTTTGATGGTGACAATCCTAATTATCCAGCCGACAGTGGCGAAGAAGATGATTTTGGCAATCCCGGTGTGGATGGTACATTACAGACGCCGGGCTGGTTGGGCTTCAAAATTCTAAAGACCGAACCCTATCTAAAACCGAGTTCATTCCATGTCTGTCACATTTATAATGATCCGGCCAACGATCAGGAAACCTGGGACAGAATGGTAGGTGTACCGGAGTTTGAGGATATGCTCTTGAATCCGGGTACGGGGCTACCACACCCGCTTGATTACCGGGGAATTCTAACTTTCGGACCGCTTGAAAAACTCGCCGCGGGCGATTCGGTGATTATCACGGCTGCTTTGGGAGTGGGATCTGACCCGGATAGCGGCGGTATCTACAGTCTGTTGAAATTAATGCAGATCATGGAAGTCGCTCAGTTTATGGCAGACAACGATTTTGTCCTGGAAGCCGAGCCGCCGCCGGCTCCTGTCGTTGAGGTGGCTGAATATATTGAGAATAATGTAACTAACGGAATTAAAATTATCTGGGACAACCCGGCCGAAACCCACGCATATTTTGAGTTTTATAAATTGTCGAAAGGTATAAAAAAAGCCGACGGTTCTATCGGCTGGCAGACGCTGGCAACGTATGTTGATACCGCCGGCAGCGATTCTTGGCCGCCGCCGGCAGGTAGTACGCCCGGAACATACGAATATATTGACCGGGATATCCTTAATGGATTTGTTTATCACTACTCTGTTCAGGCTTATACTAAAGATATCAGCGATCCGATTCCTCTGGGCCAGACTTGGACCCAGATTGGAGACCCAAAGAGTTACCGGGTAATT
>DPVY01000170.1 GCA_003527965.1 Fidelibacterota bacterium | reverse complement strand
TTATACCGAATGGTCTTTCCGACATGTGCCTCCGGGCTTTAAGGAAAAATATTTCAAAAAAAGGGTTGACAATAAGTACGAGATTTTACCGGAAATTAAGGAGATGGTGTCATTTTCTTATCACAATTTGATCAAAGACAGCTATCCGTCGCTGTTGAATAATACCAACGCCATGGATGTCATATTTTGCCGAAACGCTATCATGTATTTCGGGCTAAAAGAACGGCAGGAGGTTCTCCGGCGCTTTTATAAATCTCTGATAAACGGAGGCTGGATATTTGTTAGCCCCGCGGAAGTTTCACAGCGGCTTTTTGCTCAGTTCGTGACAGTGAACTTTCCCGGCGCCATTCTTTATAAAAAAGTTATAGGGCAAACGGAAAAAGTTGAGACTCAGCCCGGCGTTAAAAAAACCAGCTACCAGAAGCCAAAGCAAACACCGTCAGTTTCTATGCACCGTTCTGTTTTTCGACCCGGAAGCGAATCGGAAGCCACAGGACGCAAAAAAACCGCCACTGGATCTTTGAAAAAGGTTTTGCCGGAGCGAGCGCAAGTTACTTACAAAGATGCCCTGGATAATTTTCTAAACGGGCGCTATCAGGAAGCCGTCGCGACGCTTGAACAGATAATAGCACAGAATGAGAATGTTATTGAGGCGACTGTTCTCATGGCGAAAACCAAAGCCAACCAGGGCAAACTCAAAGAGGCGCTGGAGTGGTGCGAAAAGGCGTTGTCAATGGATAAACTCAATCCTTCTGTGCACTATCTGCGCGCAACTATTCTGTTGGAACAGGATAAAGTTGAAGAGGCGCGTCAGGCGCTCAACCGGGTGATCTTTCTCGACCATAATTTTATTCTTGCCCATTACACGCTCGGCAACCTTGCGCATCTTCAGGGCAATCGAGCGGCGGCGGTGAAACATTTTACAAACGCTCTGGATTTGCTCAAAAATTATAAACAAGATGATGTTCTGCCTGAATCGGAAGGAATTTCCGCCGGAAGATTAAGGGAGATTGTCGCTTCGATGCTTGTAAGGTAGTTGTATTGTTTTCCATACACGAATTCAACCACCCTTCGATGAACTCCCCGACTACACTTCGTTACGGGGCAGGCAGGGTGACATACGATGAACTAATTCAACTAATTCAACCGACCTGTCTTGCGTAACGATAGATCGGGACAGGCAGAGATGGTTAACCTTTGAGATGATATGACGGGAAATTTTACTGATAATAAGACAATTAAAACGTTAACCACCGAATTTATTCGGTGGATGAGAGAGAACTCATCCGACTTTCTAGAAGAGACTTCTTTCGGAGTAGTCGGTCAATCTCCCGAGAAGGTGAAAATTATATTTTTATTGTTGCTAAATTTATTAATTTGAAATAAAATGAAACGAGAAAATTGATTTGCCGGTATAGTTGTTTTTTATCAGAGGTTGAAATTGGAAAGCAATAACTCAAAATCACCATCTGTGAATCCACAAGACGAAGTAAAGCGCAGCCAAACCTTTGATTGGACGGAAGTACGTCGTAAACTTGACGAGACCAGGAGCGCCATCGAAAACGGCTTTACATACAGCGAGAAAGAAAAGCGGGACATTCTCAAAGAGCGGGCACGAAACTTAGCCCGGCGACCCGCGGACGACCGTAAAGAAGCCGATAACATTACGGTCACCGAATTTCTCTTAGCCGACGAGCATTACGCCTTCGAATCAAAACACATTCGCGGAATATATCAGATCAAAGAGTTAACACCGCTGCCTTGCACACCGTCCTTTATTTTCGGAATCGTCAATATTCACGGTGAGATTATCTCGGTCAGCGATATCAAGAAGTTTTTCGATCTGCCGGAAAAAGGAATAACCAATCTCAATAAAATAATAGTCATCCAAACCAGGCAAATGGAATTGGGCATCCTGGCTGATGAAATCATCGGAGCAAAAACAGTTTCGGTTAAGGATATTCAAGCCTCTTTGCCGACTCTAACGGGCATCCGGGAAAAATATCTGAAAGGCGTCACTAAAGACCGCCTGATCATTCTCGACGCCGTTAAAATCGCTTCTGATAAATCAATTATTGTAGATGAAGGCTTGTCTAATGAAAAAAAATAATGCTGGAGGTTAATTATGATAAAGTGGTATCGAAATAGCAGTGTGATTGTAAAAATTATAGTCGGAAAGCTTTCTATTATTTTTATCATGGCGCTGTGTTGGCTGATTGTTTCCGTTTCTTTCATTAATAAAATCGGTAACCACTCCGAAATCCGCGCAACCGCCAACCGGATTAATGCTCAAATGCTGGAAACCCGGCGGCAGGAGAAGAACTTTTTAATCCGCGATTTGACTAATCCGGAATTTTTCGAAACCGGAAGCACAAAGGCTCTGCAGCTTTACTCCAAAGAGTTTGAAAAATTGCAAAATGAAATAAAAACTCTTGCGGAACAGGCTCCTGCTGAAAAAGAACGCGTGCGCCAATTGAGTGAATTGACGGCAAAATACCATGCAGAATTTTTGGAAATGGTAGAAGCATACCGGACATTAGGGTTCCGCGATTGGGGGCTGGAAGGGCAATGGCGCCGCCTGATGGGAGAGGTTGAGCAAGCTCTGGGAAAGAAGCAGGAACTTAGCCTTCAAAATATGCTGCTCCAGGTCAGGCGCGATGAAAAAAATTATCTCTTAACAAAAGATAAAACCCTGGTTGATGAGGTTAAGAACAGCCTGAAAAAGCTGGAAGCAAAAGTCGGACAACAAAATCTTACCAATAAAAACAGCATTATCAGCAATCTTAAACAGTATGAAGCCGCTCTTCAGAAATATATGGAGTTGCAGGAAAAAATCGGTCTTACGGAAGAGACCGGCTTGCGAAAAGATATTATTACCGCGGCGCGCGCAACAGAGCCGTTAATAGATGGGGTTCTCGAAGATATTGTCGTTATCAGCAGAGCTGCTAATAGAAAAGTGATTTGGTGGAGTTTGTTAATCATCATTGTTCTGACCGGTTTCGGCGGAGTCGCCGCCTACTTCATCGGCGTGGGCATCATTGGCCCGGTAAAACCGCTCTCCGCCATCGCAGAGAAAGTGTCACACGGCGATCTGGATTTTGAGGTACCGCCAATCAAGAACAATGATGAAATTGGCAAGATGACAGGAGCATTTTCACATTTGGCGGAGTATATAAGGGAAATTGCCAGAGTGACTCAATTAGTATCCGAGGGTGATCTGACCGTTGAAATCAAACCCAAATCGGAAAAAGATGTCCTGAATAATGCCCTCGTTGCCATGATTGCACAAATAAAAAATCAAATTGTCGGTATAAATGAAAATGTTCATAATCTGGTAACAACCACCAGCGAGCTTGCCGCCACGGCGTCGGAATTTGCCGCGAGCAGCGCCGAGACAGCCACGTCGGTAAGCGAAACTACCTCATCCACAGAAGAGGTGCGGCAGACAACTGAGATGTCAAGTCAAAAGGTGAATGAGGTATTGAAAAAGGCTCAAAGTACCCAAGAGGTATCCAAAGATGGGACCAGAGCTACGCGCGAAACGATTGAAAGCATGCAGCAGATCAAGTCTCAGGTGGAAATTATCGCCGAAAACGTTGTGAAACTCAGCGAGCAAAATCAGGCGATTGGAGTGATCATTGCCGCCGTTGATGATGTAACCGAGCGTTCCAACCTCCTGGCGGTGAATGCTTCAATCGAGGCAATCAAAGCCGGCGAGCAGGGCAAGGGATTCTCGGTTGTGGCGCAGGAGATCCGAAATCTCGCCGACCAATCCAAGCAGAGCACTAAAGAGATCAGAGCAATTCTTGACTCTATCCAAAAAGCCACCAGTACAGCGGTGCTTTCGACTGAACAGGGCAGCAAAACTGCTGACGCCGGCGTAAAGAAAGTTACTCAGACCGGTGAAGTTATCGAAACATTGGCGGATAGTATCGAAGAAACAGCTCAGTTAGCCACCCAAATTGCAGCTTCCGCTTCTGAACAGCAGGTGGGGGTGCAGCAAATAACAGTTGCTATGGAAAACCTCAAACAAGCCGGCATCCAAAACGCCGAAGGCTCCAAACAGCTGGAAGATGCTATTAACGATTTAAAAGATATGGGAAAATCATTGGAAGAGATGGTCTCTCTTTTTAAAATTTAGACATCGGGATTTCAGATGAGTAGCGATAAGGAAGAATTTCTCAGGCGGTTGATGGAGGCTTTCCGCCAGGAAGCGGCAGAAAGAATGCAGTCGCTGTCGTCGGGCTTGCTTGAACTGGAGAAAGCCCCGCCGGACAAGAAATCCGAAATCGTTGAGGTAATATTTCGCGAAGCGCATAGTCTGAAAGGCGCGGCGCGTTCGGTCAATTTGACTGCAGCCGAAGAGATATTTCACTCTCTCGAAAATGTCTTTGCGGCATTGAAACGCAATGAAATTGAAACGCCGCCTGAATTTTTTGATGCGGCCCATAAAATCGTGGATACCACAAAGGATTTGTTAAATACTCCAGCGCCGGATAATAGGATAGTTGAGGCGATATTACAGCAAATTACGAATTTGCAAGCCGGCAAGCTTGCCCGGAGAGTTAAGCCGGAAGCCGCGCCTGTTTTTGATAAGAAGAATCTGATGTCGCAACTTGCGGAAATTCAGCAAAAGCGACGGAAAACCGGAGAAAGTAAAATACCTGAAAAAGTAGCCGAGGAGCCGGTCGTTCAAGAACCGCCCGCCGCTCCGCCGCCGCAAACAAGCGTAGCGCCGACGGTTGAAACCCTGCGAATATCTATTGCCAAACTGGAAGCGCTGCTGCGCCAGGCTGAAGAATTTATTTCATTCAAGCTGACGGAGCATTATCGGTATGCCGCCCTGATGGATTTATCAGACGATATTGCCGCTTTGGAAAAGGGGCTGAAAAAATCTTGCGGCGCCGTAAAACGGACTCAAAAGAAGGAAACCGAAAGTCCGGGAACGAGCGCCGCCACGGCAACTTATGATATGGTAACCGAAAAATTGAAGTCCCTCAAAATCAAACTGTCTGACCTGTCCAAATCCGTCAAGAACGACCTCTATCAGCATAGCCAGATGGTGGACGGTCTCATTAGTGAAGCCCAAAAGGTGCTGATGCTGCCGGCGGCGACGGTTCTCAATATTTTTCCCAAAATGGTGCGCGATCTCTCGCGTGACAAAGGCAAAGAGATTGATATAACGATTACGGGTGAAGAGATCGAAATTGATAAAAGAATTCTGGAGGAGATTAAAAATCCGCTGATCCACATCGTCAGAAATTCAATTGATCACGGCATTGAAAAACCCGATGAACGTATGCGCAAAGGAAAGAGTCAAACCGGACAGATCAATATTTCAGTTCTGCAGGAAACCGGCGGTAAAGTCGAAATTGTCATTAGCGACGACGGCGCCGGTATTAATATTGAAAAAGTCAAAAAAGCGGCTCTTAAAAACGGCGTCATTACCCAAAAACAAGCCGAAGAGCTCAGCGCTGAAGAAGCCCGAATGCTGATCTTTAAATCTTCCCTCTCCACCAGTCCGATAGTTACCGACGTCTCCGGCAGGGGGCTGGGAATGTCGATTGTGCAGGAAAGCATTCAGAAATTAGGCGGTCGGCTATCGCTGCAATCGCAACCGGACAAAGGGACCACCTTTCGCTTTTTACTGCCGGTCTCGATGGCTACCTCCCACGGCTTGCTGGCAGAAACTTCCGGGCAGAAATTTGTAATTCCTCTTTTAAATGTAGAAAAGGTTGACCGGATACATAAAGAGAATATCAAAACTGTGGAAAACCGCGAAACTATAGAGTACTTTAACCAGGCTGTGCCCCTGGTCCATCTAAGCGACGTTCTGGAGTTGCACCGCACTGCAAAAAAAGAAGATTCGAAATTTATTCCGGTGTTGGTCTTGGCTTTGGCTGAAAAACGGATAGCTTTTTGTGTCGATAAGGTTCTCTATGTTCAGGAAGCGTTGGTGAAGTCTCTCGGCAGACAACTCGTCCGAGTGCGTAATATTGCCGGTGCGACGATTCTTGGCTCGGGCGAACTGATCCCGATTCTCAATGTCGCTGATTTGATGCAATCGGCAATTAATGTATCCGCCCAATCTATAATCGGCCCGGCTGGCGAGAAAAAGGAGACAGAGCATAAAAATATCCTGGTGGTTGAAGATTCCTTTACTTCAAGAACGCTTTTGAAGAATATTCTGGAAACAGCCGGTTATATTGTCAAGACCGCCGTTGACGGAATTGACGGTCTGGGACTGCTCAAGACAGAGGAGTTTGATCTGGTTGTTTCCGATGTGGAAATGCCCCGGATGGATGGCTTTATGCTTACTTCGAAGATACGGGAGGACAAAAAATTGGCTGAAAAGCCGGTAATATTGGTAACGGCACGGGATTCCCGCCAGGACCGTGAGCGCGGCATCGACGTGGGCGCTAACGCTTATATAGTAAAAAGCAGCTTCGACCAGAGCAATTTATTGGATACCGTGCAGCGGTTTATTTAAGATTGCTCCGAAGGAGCGGATCTGGGGCAGATTGATGATTGGAGATTGTAATAAATGATCAAAGTTTTAGTCGTAGATGATTCACTGGTTGCCAGAGAATTGATTGTTCACATTCTCAGCTCCGATCCGAAGATACAGGTTATAGGCACGGCGCAAAATGGTAGAGAGGCGCTTGAATTTTTAAAGACAAATAAACCGGATGTCATCAGCATGGACATTAATATGCCTGTAATGGACGGCTTTGCGGCTACCAGGCATATCATGGAAACCGATCCGATTCCGGTGGTTATCGTCACCTCGGCGTGGGATGTAAAAGAGCAGAATACAATCTTTCGGACGATGGAAGCCGGGGCGCTAACGGTTTTGGACAAACCGCGCGGAATCGGGCACCGGGACTATGAACAACGAGCAAAAGAGCTGGTAACCACAATCAGACTGATGTCGGAAGTGAAAGTATTGCGCCGCTGGAAGAAAACTGACAAAAGCGCTGTTCCGGAGAAACCTGTTCCAAAGCCGAAGATTGCCGATTACAACGCTGAAATTAAACTCATTGCGGTGGGCGCGTCAATCGGCGGTCCGCCGGTGCTTCAGACTATTTTATCGCGGATACCGCCGAATTTTCCGGTACCCATTCTTATTGTGCAACATATCTCTGCCGGTTTCCTTAAAGGAATGGTGGATTGGCTGATTGAAACCACGCAACATTCAATCAGGATTGCAAATGACGGCGAA
>DPVY01000214.1 GCA_003527965.1 Fidelibacterota bacterium | reverse complement strand
TGATCATATCAAATCCCGCCAAAGAACCTTCGGTAAAATGATAAAAAGGAATATCTTTCAGATCTACATCAGTCAATTTTTGTAAAACATCAAAAGAATTTGGTCCCTGAATTGCCAGAAGTGCAGTATCTCCGGAAATATTTTTCAAAGCAACGCCATCAATCAGGTTTTGCTGCGCCCATTCAAAATCCTTTTGAATATTGGAAGCATTGACCACCATCATGTAGTGATCGGCAAATCGGTAAACCAATAAATCATCCACAATCCCACCGTCAGGATAGCACATTGCCGAATATTGAACCTGACCGATTTCCAGCGCGGATACATCATTAACGGTGAGCTTGTTGAGAAACTTTGCGGCAGCGGAGCCGGTAACAATAAATTCTCCCATGTGGGTCACATCAAAAACACCAACGGCATTGCGCACGGCGAGGTGTTCATCAATAATGCCGGAATATTGGATAGGCATTAAGAAACCGGCAAAGGGAACAATTTTAGCCCCCATAGCTACATGTTTGTTATAAAAAGGCGTTTTTTGCGGAATTGATTCCATGGCTGATCCTCATTTTACATTTTATTTAAGGCAACTTTTAATATCTTTTCCACCGACGCATCGGCATCTAATTCTTTCAGGGCGCGCTTGATTGCATTCAGCGCCTCAGTCCTCCGATAACCCAGTGATAATAAAGCTTTTAAGGCTTCATCACTGTCTTTCGAATCAATTATAAAGCCGGCATCACCGGGAATACTATCATCCACACCGACCAGTTTTTCACGAAGTTCCACAATGATCCGCTTGGCGGTCTTCATTCCGATTCCGGGGATCAGGGTCAGGGCATTTACATCGCCGGCAACGATCCTGTTTTTAAATTGAGCCGGAGTAGCACCGCTTAAAATAGTGATTGCCATTTTCGGGCCGATTCCGGAAATATTTATCAGATTCAGAAACAGATCCTTCTCTTCCTGTGTATGAAATCCGTACAGAGTCTGAGCATCTTCGCGAACCTGAAAGTGGATCAGAAGTTTAGCACTTTGGTTGATTCCGGGCAGCCTTTCATAAGTTGACAGAGGGATTGAGATTTGATAGCCGATGCCATTGACATCCAGAACGATAGATGTCGGATCTTTATGAATGACAATGCCTTTTAAATAAGCAAACACCGCTTACCTCGATAACTTTAACTGATTGAGGTGACAATAACCCGCCGCCAATGCATCGGTAGCGTCAAAAGGAATATTTTCATCGGGCAGATTCAGCAATCGGATCATCATGAACCGAACCTGTTCTTTGGTGGCGGCGCCATTTCCGACAACCGCGGACTTGATCTTTTTTGGCGTATATTCAAAAATTTCCAAGCCTGAATTCACACCCGCCAGCAGAGCTACGCCCCGGGCGTGTCCCATTATTAAAGCCGTTTGCATATTTTGAGCATAAATTGCCGATTCTACCACCATTTCCGTCGGTTGCCAATGCAACATAACCGCCATGAGCTCAGCATATATTTTCTGAAGCCGTTTGGGAAATGCCCATTTGGGTGACGTATCAACAGTTCCCCAGCCCAGACAGCTGATCTTATTGTTTTCCTTGTCCAAAATACCATAACCGGTATGATGGAGTCCGTGGTCCAGCCCAATCACCCGCATTAAACATCTTCCTGAAGTTTATTGACAATCTCATCGTCAATGTCAAAATTGGCATAAACATTCTGGATATCGTCATGATCTTCAAGAGCATCCATGATTTTCAGTATTTTGGGCGCAAGTTGCTCGTCCACTTTAACCACGTTTTTCGGGATCATCTGGATTGAGGCTTCCAATATGGGAATATTATTAGTTTCCAGCGCATTTTTCACATCATCAAAAACCGCCGGATCCATATCTAGTTCGTAAATATCATCCTCTTCCAAAATATCATTAGCGCCGGCATCTGTCGCCACTACCAAAAGATCGTCTTCATTACAGGCACTTTTATCGATAGTAATAATATCTTTCTTCTCAAACATCCAGGCTACACTGCCGTTAGTCGCCAGATTTCCGCCGTATTTTGTCAGGAGGTGACGGATTTCGGAAACCGTGCGGTTTTTATTGTCCGTCATTGCTTCCATGTAAATGGCGATGCCACCGGGACCATATCCTTCATAGGTGATCTCTTCATAATTCACACCCTCAAGTTCCCCTGTTCCCTTTTTAATGCCCCGCTCAATATTGGCTGTCGGCATATTGGCGACCCGGGCCGCCTGAATAGCCGACCGGAGCCGGGGGTTGGCGTTTTCATCGCCACCGCCCAATTTAGCGGCTACCTGAATTTCCTTGATAAGCTTGGTAAAAATCTTACCGCGCTTGGCATCCTGGGCGCCTTTCTTCCGTTTTATGGTACTCCATTTTGAGTGACCTGACATATATTACCTCTCGATAAAAATATAATTTACAGATTACTTAATAAAATATAAGTCTTTCTTCGACTTTAACAGAAGTCCGGATAATCCAGGCGTCACGGTACTTTAAATCCAGGGCGCGGCTAAGCAGCTCTTCCGCAGATTCTCTCGTTGTACAGTTGCCAACCCTGATTTTATAGTTGGGTGAATTAAAAACCTTAACCACCTCTTCTTCGATAAAATCGTCACAGGCCTGAAAATAAACCGTATCGGCTTTGTAAAAATCGGTTGTCGAAAACAGCTGGACTTTCCACCCCGTTTTTTCAATAACACGCACGGTATCGCGGCTCAACCGCTCACCGGGCTCTTTTATATCTGTGATAATCTCATAGATCATTGAGCCGTCCAGGAACGGTAATGACGGTTCATGTAAATTAAGCGGATCAAAGCTTTCATCCTGATCCACCATCCATTCCTGAGCCGCTAAAAAACTCATTCCAGATATTATTAAAACAATTAATATTCGTTTATTCATGGTCATAACGTTAACTGCCTGAAATATACAAAACAATCATCATAATTAAAAAGGGAAGCACTTAAATATTAAACTTAAATAATTCCCAGGTCTAAGGAGAATATCCAGCCCTGTTTTCCGTCGATTAATTCTATTTTATTCCAATCTCCGTCGGTATCCAGAACCCGGACTTTGGTGCCTTCATGGATGATAAACAATTCGGTGCTGCCATCCTGGGGCGCCGCCAAACTCTTGCTGCCGGAGCTAAGAATAATTCCGTAAGCCCGGGATTTTTCCATTTGATAGCGTTGGATGAGCGGTGCTATTAGCAGCACCGCACAAAAAAAGAGCGCTATCGCTGCTATTTTTAACTGTCCTTTAAATCTGTTTATCTCGCCAACAACGCAGATTGAAGCCAGCACACACGCCAGGAAAAAAAGCGCCGCCACAGACCAGGCCCAGTTACGGGTTGACAACATCTGAACTATTTTCCGGTTCCAGCGAAAAAGAAAAAATTCCGGAGGAACTTCAACCCGGTCCTTTACCCGCAGGTTTGCCAGTCTCAAATTAAACTGAACATTCTTATCCTGCGGTTTTTTCTTCAAGGCCCGTTCGTAATTCAGAATAGCCTTTCCCAATTGACCGGATTTATAGTACGCATTGCCCAGATTATAATAGAGTTCAGGACTCTCATATCCGCTATTCAGAACGGATTCATATTGCCTGATCGCTTCAGGATAATTTTCCTCCAGATAATATTCGTTACCTTTGTGAAAATAAAAATCTGCGGTATCCTGAGCGCTGACCGTCAAGGGATATATTATAATTAAGAGCCAAAACAGGCTCATAAACTTCTGCATGTTACAGCACCTTACTCAGTTGGATGACCAGATCGTTCACCGTCCCGGTCAGTTTTCGAAATTTCCGTTCCTCCGGCTCACCCGGCAAGAAGCGATGTTGTTCAAGCTCTTTAAGAACCGTTTCAACGGATTTGATAATCGCCGGATCAGTTTTTTTATCCGACAGCGCTGCCGAAATCTCTCTAGGCCCGATTCCGGACGCCGGCAACCCAATTTTATCGGCAATAAAACCCGTTAGCAGACGATCCAGACGATCACAAACAGTTTCAATCTTTCCTGCAGCAATCTCACTTTCAAGGGCTTTTAAGGAAACCATAGCTTTGGATAACGCCCGTCTTCTACGAGCGAACAGGCTGTTATTCTCCAATTTATCCACCCACCAGCGAAAAACAAGGCTGGCGCTAATGATCGACAGGGACATAACATTAACCAGCCAGAACCAGAATTGATTAAAAACAGTAGAACCGATTTTCTGCCAGTTGGGAGATTCTCTCATAATAAACCGGATATCGGTCCCTAATAGAGATATCTCTTCTTTCCGGAAACCCGCACCCCGGGCAATGGAAGATTGCTCATAGGGCTGAACACTGACATTAAAACCGGGAGCTGATTTGCTTTGATACCGTTTCAGATTTGGATCGAAAAAGTGCAGAGTTAATGCCGGAATGCGTAGTTGACCACTGCTACGCGGGATAATCACATACTCATAGGATACGCTGCCCCGGATCGATTTGCCCTTATTATTAATAAGCCGTTCAATCTTAGGTTCAAAAGCCTCAACATTAGCGGGCAGTTCTGGGGGGGGTAGTTTTATCCCGTTTATATTTCCGGAACCGGATATTTTATATCGTAAGGTAAGCGCCTGATCCTGCTTTGTTTGAAGAGTATCGATAGAGCTCTCAATGCTAAAAGAGCCTACACCACCGCTGAACCCCTCGGGTTTTCCCTGCGCAGGCAGGTCTATAACGTTTATCGTTACCGGATCAGACCGGACTTCAACAACTTTAGTATTGCTAAAAAACGGATCACTGAAAAAGGAATCATCAAAAAAGTCATCAAAAACCGAACGGCGACGCTGTTTTGGCACAACGATTTCGCAATTGATAACCAGCGGATCAATCAACAGCTCACCGGTTGTAGTCGGAAATAATGCCAGACGCCGAATTGTGGCTTTTTTATAAGCGATTCCATCTACTACAACAGTCTCGACCGGCGGATTACGGTTTTCGGGAAATTGCTCGGTCCAAAATCCTTTAGCGTCGGGTAGCGTTTGGGTCGCATAGGTACGCACATTTTGATAGTAAAGATCAAAGTTTACGATCAATTCCTCACCTTTATAAAGCGATTTTTTCGAGACTCTGGTTTTCAGGAAGACATTATTCTTACTATCCTGCTGAGGACGAGGTGAAGCGGTCTGCGGCGCGGGCACATTACCGGGAAGTGAAGATTTGGAGGATTTTTGCCGATCATTGACAGTAACATATATTGCGGGAGTTTGATAACTCTTTCGACGAAATTTAATCGTGATGGGCTTTATTTCCAGCTTACCTGATCTTGTCGGAACCAGCTGCCATTGGATAGTCTTAGAGGCTGTTATTTCACCATTAATGATCTGGATACTGCTGGACTGAGAGGGGCCCGCAATAACCACAAAACCGTCACTCTCCGGCGGCGGCACATCAGAAAAATCACTGCTACCGTCAATTTTAACCGTAAAAGTGATGACATCATCCGGATTGATTGTATTGCGGTCAACGTAAGCGCTGACCTTAATATCCTT
>DPVY01000288.1 GCA_003527965.1 Fidelibacterota bacterium | reverse complement strand
AATAAATAGCTATTGAGCCGTATTATACCACTCGTCTCAACGCACCTGCCCCCTGTGTCACCACAGGATGAGACATAAGGATGATGATTAAACAAATAAGGAGTGTTTATTTTACCCCTTTACCACACCCATCGGTTTGAACCGGGCAACTTTCTTAGTAATTCCAGCCTGGTGCATTGTATTGACGACATCAGTGACATTTTTATAGGCATAGGGCATCTCTTCAGCCATTGTTGCTTTTCCTTCAGCCACCACAAAAACGCCGGCATTTTCCATCTCTCGGAACAGATTGCGTCCCTGGCTATGTTTTTTGGCTTTATGACGTGACATTACCCGTCCGGCGCCATGACAGGAGCTGCCGAAAGTCTCAAGCATTGCTTTAAGTGTCCCGACGCATAAATAGGACTCGGTACCCATATCTCCCGGTATTAAAACCGGTTGTCCGATCTCACGATATTCCTGCGGCAAATCCGGACTTCCCGGCCCGAAAGCCCGGGTCGCACCTTTGCGATGAACGCAAACTTTACGTTTTTTTCCTTCAATTTCATGAGTTTCGATCTTGGCAATATTATGAGCAATATCCCAGATGAGCCGCATGCCAAGATCACTCGGAGATATGTTCAGAATACGCTCAACGGTTCTTTCCACCAAAGCGGATATCACCTGACGATTGGCAAAGGCAAAATTCGCCGCGCTACGCATTGCTCCGAGGTAATCTTTGCCTTCCGGACTATTCAAAGGGGCACAAGAAAGCTGTCGGTCGGGAATAAATATGCCATATTTTGCGGTAGCACGCAACGTCACTTTGATAAAATCATCGCAAACCTGGTAGCCGAGTCCCCGCGATCCGGTATGAATTAAAATGACAATATTTCCAATTTCCAAATCCAGTTGCCGGGCGATTTCCGGCTCGTAGATGTCAACAATCTCGGAGATTTCAATAAAATGGTTTCCGGAACCAAGTGTTCCTAATTGTGGTGCGCCCCGCATATATGCTCTTTCGGAAATAACATCGGGATCGGCTCCAACCAACAAGCCTTTATCCTCAATATATTTTAACTCATCGGAACATCCATACCCATTCTCTACTGCCCAGAGAGCGCCTTTCTGCAATACCTGCCGAACCTCGTTACGACTTAGTTTCCTTATGGCACCGTGAGAACCGACCCCGCTGGGAATATTATTGAATATACCTGTAACCAGATTTTTTATCCTCGGCCGGATATATTCAGCGCTTAAATCAGTTCTGAGAAGCCGAACACCGCAATTAATGTCATAACCTACCCCGCCGGGAGAAATCACTCCGGAAGAAGCGTCAGTGGCGGCAACGCCGCCTATGGGAAAGCCATAGCCCCAGTGAATATCGGGCATTGCCAGCGAAAATTCGATTATTCCCGGCAATTGCGCCACATTAGCAACCTGTTTCAGGCTTTCGTCCTGCTGAATATTATTCATCAGTGTCTCGGAAGCATAGATACGCCCCGGAACGCGCATCTGACCGGCTTGAGGTATTTCCCACAAAAAGGCGCTTTTTTGGATCAATTCTGCACTACTCATTTTTAGATATCCATAATAAATTTTGCCGTTGCTTCATGTTCTTCAACTATTACTTTAAGTTGATGATAGGTGACACTCTTGATCTCCCTCTGTAAAACATGGCGTTTCTTTTGGTATTGTTCACCGAAAATCCTGGCTTTAAAATGTCTGTTACTCATATCTAAAACATTAATATCAGAAACCAGAAAACCGGACGTATGGAAAATGTATAACAATTCGCCCAGCCATTCTCTCAGCAATAATTCAATATTATCTGCCTCGACTTCAATTATCCGGTCGGATTGATTCTGCACTGTTTTGATATCCGTCATCAGATCCGTCAGAGCGAGCGCCGCGTTCTTGAAAAGGGTTTTCAAATCCGCTCCCCTCACCTGGACACCCAAATCCGAGGTATGGTCAAATAGTTTGTAAAAGGACCTGATTTTATAACTTTGCAGAGTCTGCTTTCTCCTTTCCATATTTTTAAATTACATCATGGTATTCCTAAAAGCAAGATGCTCCCGGGAGAAGATTACTATATCCAATGAATTCGGTTAGGCTTAAAGTTAAGGTTGAGGTTGCTTGCCCGGCATAATAGCAGATTATTCAAACAATATGTTGTGGATTTTCAGATATCTCTTTTCCGGCTTGAAAGTAAAACCACATCACGCAATTCTTCCGTATTCCGGGCGGCGAGCCAGCGTTTTTCAAAGTGGGCTTCATGGGCAATATTGGCAATCGCCATCAATGCCCGCAAATGATAATTGCGCTCATCCAGAGAACCAACCAGAACAAACATCGTATGCACCGGCTGATCGGCGCCGGTGAAAATTAAACCATTCTGACAACGCACCAGAATAACATCAAAATGGTGTTCACCGGGTACAATGATGTGGGGAATTGCCAGACCCGGACGAATAACTGTCCCCGATTGGCGTTCACGTTCCAGAAAACGTCGGTATAATAAATCCCAATCCATTTCATATTTTTTTGACAGAATTTTCGCGATTTGCTTAAACACCACTTCAACCAGCTGAGTCTCTTGTAAATCAAGTATTTCACAGTTTTTAATCAATCTGTCAAAGCGGTCTTCGATTATTTCATCCCGTTCAATGACGATTTCCCGCAGTTCCCGCTCAAGGGTTGGTCTCTTGAGCTCCCGGGCGGTAATTCGCTCGACAATGTGCATCAACGCCGACGTCCGGGTTACACGTGCCCCGGCATAGCCCCAATATACACCGTAACCGACCAGAAAAAAAAGTCCGCATATCAGGATCGGAATAATGCCCATCCCAATCAGCAGAATACTGTATAAGATTAATGCACAAACCGGTATAACCGGGTAACCGGGCATTTTAAACTTTGGGCGGTAATTCTGGATCTTACTTTCCCGCATCACAATGATCGAAATATTGACCATCATGAAGAGAATAATCATCAGCGTTGAAGCTGTTTTTACAAGATCTTCAATGCTTAAAAACAGGATTACAGAGATCATAAATCCGCCGGTAATTAAAATCGAAACATGCGGCGTCTTGCGTCCGGGATGAATATTGCTTAAGAAACCCGGCAACAATTGGTCGCGACTCATCGCCAGCGGTGTACGGGACGCCGCCAGAATACCGGCATTGGCTGTTGTGATAAACGCCATAATTGCCGCCAAACTAAGAACAATCAATCCGACGGAGCCCATGATATTGGAAGCGCCGAGAGACAAAGGAATTAACGAGCCACTTAATTCATTTCCGTCGACAATCCCAATTGTCACCCCCACAGCGAGAATATAAAGCAATGTCACCACAGCAAAGGACAACAGCATTCCTAAAGGAATATTGCGGGAAGGATTTTTAACCTCTTCGGCAACACTGGCAATTTTGGTTAAACCGCCAAAGGAGACAAACACCAGCCCCGCCGTAGATATAATAGACCAAAATCCATTAGGCATAAAGGGTGTATAACGAGCAGGCTGAGTTTCAACAAATCCTCTGCCAATATAAAGCACGAGGATAGTGATCAAAGCCATAACAAGTAAAACCTGAACACGTCCCGTCATTTTGACGCTGAGTAGATTTAAGATCGTAAATAATACGCAGGCTGCCACGGCGATCATTTTAATCTCTATGGGCGTAATATCCGGCTTTATCAGGACAGCAAAGGCTCCAATGCCAATCAAAGCAAAGGCGCTCTTAAAACTCAGAGAAAACCAGTTGGCAAAACCACCAAATATACCCAGTACCGGTCCCAGGCTGCGGTCGATAAAAAAATAGGTTCCGCCCGCTTTCGGCATGGCGGTAGAAAGCTCCGCTTTGGCAAGCATACTGGGTATAATCAACAGAGCCGCCAGAATGTAGGCAAGGATCATGGCAGGTCCGGCGATGGCATATGCCAAACCGGGCAATACAAAGATTCCCGAGCTGATCATAGCACCAGTGGAAATGGAAAAGACATCTATTAAATTCAGTTCTTTTTTTAATCCCATGTTTTGTCACCTATAATATACTGATTATTAAAAACCAGTTATGCTTAAAATTGAAACAATCAGGGGGAAAAAAAAAACAAGATATTATTATTTGCGCCTGGCTTTTGCCTTTGTTATAAAGGGACCGACGCCTTTTTTACCACCCTTGAAAGCAGACAATAATATTTCTGCTTCATGAAAAGGTAGTACCATGAAGGAGAATTTATCCAGAATTTGAACATCTTTGATCTTATCGCTACTGATACCGGTTTTCTCTTTGATAAATTTCACCAACTTTTTATACGTCAAACCGTCTTTACTTCCCTGAGTAACAAATAATCGGGTTTTACCTTTTTTATCAACAACGGCATCCTCAATTTCAGAATATTTCCTGGAATCCAGTTCATCCCCGAAAGCATGTTTCAGAAGTGCGGCAACAATATCAATCGGCGCTTTGTCTTCCAGTAATTCTCGCGACATTTCAAAATACTCGTTCGACGGGTGTGCTTCGACGACTTTTGCAAGGATAGATTTTACCTTCTCTCTTTTCATATCCATCACATCTTTAACACCAGGGAGTTTAGCTTTACGTATATCGGTTTTGGTTTCCCGCATAATATATTGCAGTTTCCGGTATTCCGCCGGTGTAACGAAAGTGATGGCAATCCCCTCTTTACCGGCCCTCCCGGTGCGCCCAATCCGGTGTACATACGATTCCGGGTCATGGGGCAGTGAATAGTTAATCACATGAGTAAGGTCATGAACATCAATTCCCCTGGCAGCCACATCGGTAGCAACCAGAATATTGATGATTTTCTTTTTGAATTTGTTCAGGATTTTTTCCCTCAGAAACTGGGTCATATCACCATGCAGTCCGTCGGCGTTATAGCCCCTCTCAACCAGACTATTGGCAATATTGTCCACATCGTTCTTTGTCCGGCAAAAAACCAGCCCGTAGAACTCCTCTTCAATGTCAATGATCCGGCATAGCGCCTCGAATTTGTCATAGCGCGATACTTCAAAGTAAATCTGATCGGTCTGACTGACGGTAAGCTGCCCCTTACTCACCCTTACTATATCGTACTCACCCATATACTTTTTGGCAACATCCATAATTTCCGCAGGCATAGTCGCCGAAAAGAGCATCGTCCGTTTTTCATAAGCCGTTTTTTCCATAATTGCCGTAACGTCCTCAAGAAAGCCCATGTTCAACATCTCATCGGCTTCATCCAGAACAAGAAAGGAGATTTTATCCAATCTCAATGTTTTTCGCCTGACATGATCGAGTATCCGCCCGGGCGTGCCCACAACAATATCAATGCCCCTTGCCAGGCTGCGTAATTGGAGTTCTATCGACTGACCTCCGTAAATTGGAACAATATTCAGCCGTTTTTTTCCTTTTAATGAATTTATCTCCTCGGCAACCTGAATTGCCAGTTCGCGGGTCGGAGTTAATACCAGAGCCTGGACATTCCTGGATTTCTCCCGTAAAAGTTCAATAATAGGAAGTCCGAAAGCTGCGGTCTTCCCTGTTCCAGTTTGAGCCTGACCGACAACATCCTTATTACCTCTGAGAATCATAGGTATGATTTTTTCCTGGATCGGGGTTGGTTCTTCAAACCCTTTCCGTTTTATAATATTTAAAGTCTCCGCGGACAGTCCGAATGTGTTAAAATCTCCCATATCTTTATGGATTCCTTTCAAGTGATTATTTTTTAATGGCATGAATTAAACCATTTTGAATTAAAGATAAAATTTTCAAATTACCGTTTAATCTTAGGCATTATTATTTCCAGGTAAAAGAAAAATATTTTAATCTGCAAATATCCGGGCTCTACCACAGAACATTACTTTTGCATTTTGCAATAATTTATTACTTAGGCAAGCTCCGCCGCCAGTTCGTTATGAACCAGCTCCATCAGCGAGTCATAATTGTGACCATCGGGATAAATGGGTTTATGAAACTTAACCTTAATCTTTTTCCATGGCTTGGGAAATCGGCTCCCTCGTGGCAGCGCTTCGAACGCTCCTTTGATTGAAACCGGAATAATCGGAACATTCATCTCGGCGCTCAAAATAACGAAAGATTTTTTAAATTCACCGATTTTCCCGGTCCTTGTCCGGGTACCTTCAGGAAAAATAATGACGTTTTTACCTTGTTTCAGCACTTCCGCCAATTTTTGCAGTGACATCTTCAAGTCATAATTTATATTGGTAATGATAATATTGTGCCGGTTTGCCAGAGCTTTTACCCAGCGCTTTTGAATATGTTTTTCCTTGGCGTAAAAATAAGTGTTCCGATTCACCTTATTGCTCAGAAAAACCGATACAAACAGACCATCGATAAAACTCTGATGGTTAGGCGCAATGATAAACGGTCCTTCCGGTATATTTTCAAGACCTTCGACTTTCAGCCTGAAATACATCTTGAATAGAATTTTTGAAATATTCTTGAACATATTCCAGGTGAACCAGCTTTTAGGTAACTTAAGGTCAACTTTTTCTTTGAAAATTTCCGCCCATTTGACCACTTCGATCGTCAGTTTTTTTTTCTTTTCTTTCATGAAGTGCGCCAATTTTTCAACCGTAGGGTGATTGATCAAAACGTCTTCCGGAATTTTTATGCCAAACGTCGATTGTAAAAAGGTCTGCAGGCTAATCTTATCCAAAGAGTCCAATCCAAGATCGATCTCAAGGTGATCATCGGGGAAAATATCATTTTTGGTCTGTTGCATTAAAAAATCCCGGATGACACGGTATTCTTCAGATTGCGGTTCTTCGCCTTTTTTCTTTTTTACAGCGAGAGATTCTGCGAGGGAAATCAGTTTGAAGCGCTGAACTTTCCCCAGCCTCGTTTTCGGAAGTCCTTCCTTCAGAAGGATGAATTTTGAAATCTTTTTATAGGGCGCTACCTGATGATTATACTTGTCGATGATTTCCCAGCGAAACATCTCATCTATATTTAAAATGCCTTTTTCACGAAGAACCTTAAAATCGGGATAAATTACCGCCTGCAGCTGATCGTTTTTATGAAAAACACCGACTTCGGCAATACAATCAGACAATCCGGCAATTTTTTTCTCAACCTCTTCGGGATTAATATTCTTCCCGCTTGACAGCACAATAATCTCTTTACTGCGCCCCGTAATATGAATATATCCCTTTTTATCGATGTAACCGAGATCACCGGTATACAGCCAGCCCTCTTTTAAAACTTCCGCCGTTTCATCCGGTCTATTATAATAGCCTTGCATGATATTACGACCGCGAGCAACGATTTCACCATCTTTAATAGCCACTTCCAGATTGGGCATCTTTTGCCCGGCGGAACCGATTTTCCATTTCCCGGGACGGGTAAAACTTATCATCGGAGCAGCTTCGGTCATCCCAAAACCCTCTAACATTTCAAAACCCAGAGTCTTATAGTCCTTTGCCACATCTTCATCCAGTTTGGCACCACCGCTGACCAAATATTCAACCTTGCCGCCAAACTTTTGATGCACCGTTTTAAATAATATCCTGGAAAACTTCTGTGAACCGATCAGACGCGCCAATTTGAAGAGTGTCCTCACTGGAAAACTTGCGTTGATCTTGTCCATTATCCCTTTGCGAATTGCCGCATATAATCTCGGCACGCCTATGATAATTGCCACACCGTTTTTTTGTAATGTGCCGACAATGTCTTCCGAAGTCATGGACGGCGCAAAAGCGATTGTGGCGCCGACATAAAGCGGTGCAATGAGCGTGCCCAGTAAAGGAAAAATATGATGAAAAGGCAATAGCGCCATGACGATGCGAAAATCGGTATAGATCGGGATATTTTCCGACACTGCTTCAATGTTAGCCAGTAAATTATCGTTGGATAGCATCACGCCTTTAGGGCTTCCGGTCGTTCCGGAGGTATAAATGATTGCCGCGGTTTTTTGGGGCTCGCCACCTTCTATCTCGTCGGGTGCAAAAGCGTTGACGTCATAATTCAGATCTTCAAAAATATACAATTTTATCTCTGAATTCACCGACTTGAGAGCCTGGTTAAGCACCGAAGCGTTTTCTTTGGAGCAGAAAATCACTTCCGGTCGGCAATCGTTGAGAATATACGCCACCTCCTCAGCTGGAGCCATAAAGTCAATCGGAACGGCTATACTGTCATTCTTCCAGGCTGAATAAAAAGCATAAACCCATTCCGGACGGTTTGCAGAATAAATAGCGATTTTATCGGTAGTTTGAGCATCGAAAAGGGTCGCATAATAGGAAACATGCCTGAGCAATTCCTTGTAGCTGATCCTGACGTCCTGTCGGACGATTGCGGTTTTATCATGGGCTTTTATATACAATTGAAACTCCTATAATTTATTTTAACAATTATTATACATAAAATTATTTAATTTGCAAAGGAATTGTAATTGAATTACTGCCAAATTAGCCATCTTTTCAACAGATTTTACAGTAGTTTTACATTACCTAATCCGGCTTTAGTTGGTGGAAATTTTGAAATCTGGCATCTTTGTGCATGAATAATTACTTTCAATCAGCATTTTTCAGTGCATTAACAATATTTTTACGGTCTTTACGAACAATTTAGATTTTTTTCTGCTACCACATTAAAATTATAAACGTCCAGGAATTTTATCAATTACCAAGTTGGTCATAGATCCGGTCTTTCCGGTGCTGGAACAATCTCCGTTACCACATAATTCATCGACAATTGATTATATCAGCGGTTGCTGGATATGTCCGGGATGATCTATTCAATAGTGCTTTTTTTGTTCATTTATATGATGGAATCGTAAAAAGTAGCCACAAAGGCACCAAGGCACTAAGAAATTGTTAAAAAACAATAGTTTATGAGCAATCGTCCCAACTTAATATTTATAAAGAACTTAGCGATCTTTGCGGGATCAATGATTATTTGTTGTGGGAAAGATATATAAACTTTGGGTTAAACAATGGAAACGAAAGAA
>DPVY01000286.1 GCA_003527965.1 Fidelibacterota bacterium | reverse complement strand
CCAGACATACCAAAACTTTTATCCGGCTCTGAAATCCAGCACCGCTTGCAGTAAATGCAACTCCGCTGACGTTACCCGAATTATCGCGATCTATGTAATATGATTTTCCATCAATTACCTTAATTTCGGCGCTTTCTGAAATCAAATCCGGATCAGCCTCATCCAGCGGCGCACCCGTTACAGCGGGGCAGGAAATCACTGCTAAATCCGTATTATTACTGATAATCGCACGAATTGTATTTACCGTCGCATTAATAATATCAACAACCGCTTTCGATGAAATCGTTGCGCCGGTGATTGCCATAATCTCTCCGGCATCTTTATTTGGCGATATATTTTTTACATAACTGATTGGTTGCTGCGCATTCAGCCTGTTAAACTGATTTGGAAACCATTCAGGATCTTTTTTACTGCTTGGATCGTTTTCAATTTTTGTTCCCAGCCCCGGTGTTTCCATCTGCTCCAGGACTTTTATTTTTAAGATATTGGTCAAGGTCTCATCCATGCCCACTAAAATGCGTAACTTACTCTGGAATCCATTCCCCTCCGCAAGAAAGGCGATTCCATTTACATTTTCCTGATCATTATAACCAAAATATAATTCCTGATTTTCAATGATTTTCTTCTCTGTCCGCACACTGTTTGGCAACACGTAACTGATTGCATCGTTTAATGCCTTATTTTGATGGGCTTCAATGAGCGGTTTGGTAAAAAGATTCAACATGGCAAGTAACGTTCCCGACAGAATCGCCGTCAGGGTCAGCACAAGTATTAATTTGTAGGATTTTGTCATCACTTCTTCTCCCCAAATATTTTAGGTCTGGTATATCGGTTGATTAGTGGCACAAAACCATTCATAAACAGGATTGAGTACATAACCCCTTCCGGAAGGCCTCCAAACAAGCGAATAACAATTAGTACAATTCCAGCGCCGACTCCGAAAATCCAGGCGCCTTTAGGGGTGACCGGCGATGTAACCATATCGGTAGCCATGAAAAACGCGCCAAGCAGTAAGCCACCGGAGAACATATGAAAAATTGGATCCGGATATTGTGCCGGATTAAGTATCCAGAACAAACCGCCAACGATAAACACTGTACCAAGATAACTAACCGGAATTCGCCAATCAGCATATTTTTTAATGAGAAGAAAAATTCCGCCAATCAGGATGAACAACGCGCTTGTTTCTCCGATACAACCGCCGATATTCCCCATAAACATATCAAAGTAAGGCGTCATGATCTTTTCAAATTTATAAGACCCGAGCGGTGTCGCGGTTGTAATCGCATCGATGGTAACCGGCGCCACCCAGGTAGTCATTTTTACTGAAAAACTCGCCTGTAAAAAAGCCCGCCCCAATAAAGCCGGATTGAAAATATTATATCCCAGACCGCCGAAAATTTGTTTCCCAATAGCAATGGCGAAAATTGCACCTAGAGCGGCATACCCCTTGGGAAATCCCGGTGGTAACGTCATTGCTAACAATAATCCGGTCAGAACGGCACTACCATCGAATATTGATAAATCCCGGCCGCGCATTTTATTGGCAACGGCTTCCGTCGCTACAGAGGCTATGATTGTGACAAGAATAGTACTTAAGACGCCAAATCCAAAGTTATAGATACTAAAAGCGACAGCCGGTAAAAGGGCGGCAATTACAGTCCACATGATCTTCGGCACATTGTCTACAGCAGCCAGATGGGGCGAAGAAGACAGCAAAAATGTCGGCACTTTGGCGGGTTCCTTTTTTACTGCCGGATCGGGAATAGCGGATTGGGAGTGCCCTGCATTGCTAACTTGTTTCATATTTTCTTCCATAATAACGAATTCTTTCTTCGTTTTAACTTTTAACAGTCTCTAATTTCTCTTTTTGCTTCTTTTCGTTTACCCTCAATTTACCAACCCGGATCTGTTGTACCAGCGGTATTTGAGAGGGACAGACAAAGGCACATGATCCGCATTCTACACAATTGAGGATGCCGAGTTCTTCAGCCATTTCCCAATTTTCAATTTTGGCAAAACGGGCCAGCCGGGTAGGTAATAAGTTCATAGGACAGGTGTCAACGCAGGTCCCACATTGGATACAGGGATACTCTTTATTTTTAACAACGGAAGATTCCGTTAAACATAAAATCCCGCTCGTTGCTTTGATGACTGGTACTTTTAAGGTATGCTGGGCAATTCCCATCATCGGTCCGCCCATAATTACTTTGACGGTCTCTTCGGCTAATCCTCCACAAAAATCGATCATATTCTGAAAAGGTGTGCCAATCCGGGCGATCACGTTTTTAGGCTCGTGAATACCATCACCGGTAATGGAAACAACCCGTTCAATCAGAGGTTTTTTTATGGTAATTGCCTCGGCTACCGCAATGGCGGTCCCGACATTATTTACAACAACTCCCACATCCAAAGGCAAACCGCCGGTAGGCACTTCCCGGTTAATTGTAGCCTTAATCAACATTTTTTCGGCGCCCTGCGGATATTTTACTTTTAAAGGCACCACGACTATCCCAGGGTAAGTTGCAACTCCCCTGGCTACTTTCTCAATCGCATCTGGTTTGTTACTCTCAATTCCAATGATGGCTTTTGAAACGCCAAGGGCTTTCATTATAATACGAGTTCCAAGAATAACCGCCTCAGTTTGCTCTACCATCATTCGGTGGTCAGCCGTCAGATAGGGCTCACATTCGCAACCGTTAAGAATGAATGTATCTATTGTTTTGCCTTTGGGCGGACTCAATTTTACATGTGAAGGAAACGCTGCGCCGCCCATACCAACTATGCCGGCTTCCTGAACTAATTCAACGATTTCTTCAGAAGATAATTCTTCCCAATTATCGCTCTTTTCTGTTGAATTAATCCATTCATCATTTCCGTCACCGACAATGTGAATCATTTGACTATTTACACCGAGGGGGTGTGGAAAACTATCGATTGTTTTTACTTTTCCTGAGATGGAAGCATGAATTCTGCTGGATATAAAACCTGTCCCCCTGCCGATCAATTCACCGGTTTTAACCAGTTGCCCCTTTTCTACCATCGGTTTACATGGCGCCCCGATATGTTGTTGCAGAGGAATAAATACTTCATCAGGCAACGGCAGTCTTTCAAGAGGCTTCATTTCCGTATAATTTTTATATTCTTTTGGATGAATGCCTTTTTTGAACGTTTTTAATTTCATTAAAACATAACTCCTACTAAACCCTCTTTATGATAAAAAATAAAATGGCAGCCAAATTTATGAGAAATACAATTAAGATGCCCGTATTTTTTTACAGAGTAATTATAATTTATGGTCATTCACGGCTTTTCCAAAGGAACTCCTTGGAGGAAACTTGTGCCGAGGGCCGCTTTGGGAAAATTTGAAAGTAGAAATTTGGGTAACCTGTCTGTGGAACAAAAGAAGAAAAGTTTTATCTGAGTAAAACGCGGCAGAATACAAAGCAATAGCTGCTCCGGAGGTATTGCCAAATGGCAAGTCAAGTATTTTTTTACAAGGTATTTAACCATAATTAATCATCTCCACATATTGTTTAACAACATATTTTGCGAT
>DPVY01000185.1 GCA_003527965.1 Fidelibacterota bacterium | reverse complement strand
GAGTTGCACTTAGTAGTTGAATTCACGTTGTATGAATATGTCAGAGCAACAATATTTACGGAATTGGCTTTGCTTAAAGTTTTCCTTGTTGACAAGTTGATAACACAATTTGAGTATAGATTACCTACTTTGAACTAAGAGAATCTCCAAGTGCTATTTAAAGAAATGGATTTATATCTCACAAAATTAAAGACCTCTGTAAAAGACAATAAGCGATGAATAATGTAACCTATGTTGTGCAATATTTGAGCATTAAAATTTACACTCCCCCATGGGGGCGTGTAACCCATGTTATGCTACGTAACCCTAACAATTACTATTCCGCAGGAATTTCTTTGAAATAAAATAGGATTGATAGTCAAAATGCTTTTGGCTGCCGTAACGGCGAAAATGTTCTTACCCGACAAAAAGACATGCTATATCAATCAGAACCAACTCGCTATTGCAATAGAATTCTAAAAAACGGGGGGCAAACAGACCAGTAGAAATTCTTGTAAATATTAATAGAATCGCCTAAATTTTCGGCTGGTCATCCATCTTAGGTCTATGGCTGATGTTGAGATAGATAGAGTAAATATTAATAGATAAAAGGAGAAAAAAATGGCAACAAAAATCGCTATTAACGGTTTTGGACGAATAGGAAGAGCTTTTATACGCGCATCAAAAGAGTTGGGCAAAGATTGGGATGTCGTGGCAATCAATGACTTGACCGATGCGAAAACGCTCGGCGCTTTGCTGAAGCACGACTCAGTTCATCGCAAATTTCCCGGGACCGTGGAAGTCGATGGGAATGCTATCGTTGTTGATGGTAAAAAAATCCCGGTTTATGCGGAAAGAAATCCCGCAAACCTGCCCTGGAAAGAATTGGGCGTGGATGTTGTAATCGAAGCCACCGGCGTATTTAGGACCAGAGAAAAAATTGCTGCACATTTGACAGCCGGTGCAAAGAAAGTCGTTCTGACCGTTCCCGCTAAAGACGAAATCGATGCGACTATCGTTCTCGGTGTTAATACCGATGATCTGAAAAGCACGGATGAGATTGTTTCCAATGCCTCCTGTACGACAAACTGTGCCGCTCCTATGGTGAAAGTTTTAAATGATCAGTTTGGCATTAAACAGGGGTTTTTATTGACTATTCATGCCTACACCATGGATCAAAACCTGTTAGACGCGCCTCATTCGGATCTCAGAAGAGCACGCGCTGCGGCAATGTCTGTCATTCCGACTACTACCGGCGCCGCCAAAGCTATTGGCAAAGTCATTCCGGAATTGAAGGGAAAAATGGACGGTGTTGCCTACCGTGTTCCGACTCCGGACGGATCGCTGACCGAATTGATTCTGGAACTGAAGAAACCAGCCACGGTTGAAAATATTAATGCCGCGATGAAAAAAGCTGCCGAGGGTCCGCTCAAAGGAATCATGCAGTATAGTGAAGACGAGTTTGTTTCTTCCGACGTTATTGGCGAGCCCTATTCCGTGACTTTTGATTCCAAGATGACGAAAGTGTTACCCGATGGAATGATCAAGGTTTCCGGTTGGTATGACAATGAATACGGTTACACCTGTCGGATCGTTGATCTCGTACAGAAAATGATTGATAAAATGTAATTAAGGTTACCTTTTTAGTGAAAACGGTTAATTTTATTTTTGGGATACATAATCATCAGCCGGTAGGTAATTTTGATTTCGTTATGGAATATGCCTACCGGCATAGTTATCTTCCCTTTGTAGAGGTTATAGAAGAATTCCCAAATATCGCCATATCCATTCACTTCAGTGGATGTTTACTGGAATGGCTTGAAGATCATTATCCCGATTATCTTGACCGGGTTGCCCGTCTGGTTCAGCGCGGTAATGTTGAGATTTTGTCGGGTGGTTTTTTTGAACCTGTGCTGGCGGTTATCCCCGATGCGGATAAAGTCGGTCAGATTAAGATGATGAACGACTATATTCGGAAGCGCTTTAAATTTGAGCCGAAGGGACTTTGGTTGACCGAAAGAGTCTGGGAGCCCTACCTCGCCAAACCCATTGCCGAGGCGGGTATCAAGTACATTACCGTAGATGACTATCACTTTTTGGGAACGGGAAAACTTGAAAGAGATCTGACCGGGCATTTTATTACCGAAGAACAGGGTAAAACGTTGTCAATTTTCCCGATTAATCAGAAACTGCGCTACGCCATTCCCTTCAAAGATCCTCAGGAGACGATTGACTATCTCCGTCAGTATGCAACCGAAGACGGTTCCAATGCTATTGTCATGGCTGACGACGGCGAAAAATTCGGCGTCTGGCCGGGAACCTATGAGGTGGTGTTTGAAAAAAACTGGCTGCGTGATTTTCTGAAAATTCTCGATCAGAACAGCGACTGGATCAAAACCCGCACCTTTTCGGACTATTATAATGAACACAGCCCCAGGGGCAGAATCTATTTGCCGACAGCATCCTATTTTGAAATGAGTGAATGGTCGCTGCCCTGGGAAGCCGGAGAGAAATTTGACGACCTGGTTCGTGAGTTTGAGCACCAGGAGCGCAGTGCCGAGGTCAAGCCCTTTATCAAGGGCGGAATCTGGCGGAACTTTCTGTTTAAATACGATGAATCCAACTGGATGCAGAAAAAAATGCAGTACCTTTCGGATCGATATCATCGCATTGATCCCGCGTCCCTGACATCCGCTAAAAAGAAAGACCTTAAAATTGCTCGCGACCATCTCTGGCGCAGCATGTGCAATTGCGCCTACTGGCATGGCATTTTTGGCGGATTGTATCTGCCTCATCTGCGTCATGCAATATATACGGAATTGTTAAGTTGTGAAGTGATTCTGAATAAAATCGAGCGGCGCAAAGCTTTTCATATTGAAAAATTGGATATTGATGCCGACGGAAGTGATGAAATCCTGGTAACTGCCGGTAATTTGCATCTCGCCTTTGCACCTCATCGCGGTGCCATGATGAATGAATTTTCGTTGCTGGATAAGTCCTATAATGTACTGAATAGTTTGAAACGCTATAAGGAGGCGTACCACCGCAAGGTTACCGCTGCCGGTAAAGAATCCGCCGGAGGCTCAATTCACGATAATGTGATGGCTAAAGAAGCGGGGCTGGAAAATTATCTGAAATATGACAAATATCCCCGTAAAAATCTGGTTGATCATTTCATCAAGCCGGAGATTACCCTTGATCAATTCCGGAACGGTGAATATTACGAAGACAGCGATTTTATTGATGGTAAATATGATATTGAAATCGATCTTAAAGGCAAAAAGCTGTTATTTTATCGCCATGGCTGGGTGAACTGGCAAAAATTCGCCGTACAAAAAAGTGTCCGGGTCGAAGATGGCGGATTGAAGATCGAATATTGTCTGGAAAACCTTGGCGATAAAACCGATCATTTCCGCTTTGCACCGGAATTTAATTTTGCTATGCTGGGCGGTGAAACACCGGATCGCTATTATATGGCGGATAACAGCCGCTTAAAAGAATCCGCTTTGAATTCAAAGGGCGCATTGACAAGCACGAAGTCTATGTCGGTAGTCAATGAATGGGATAAATTCAAACTGACTGTTACTGCCGCTAAAGCGGATGAATTCTGGTATTTTCCGATTGAGACCGTGTCGCTGTCCGAATCCGGCTTCGAGCGAGTGTACCAGAGTTCGGTGATTGTTCCGCTGTTTGATGTGGAATTGAAACCGGGTGAGACAAGGGCGATTCAATTAGAATTACAGGTAGATAACCTTTAATCGTCTTGAAACATTTCATAAAAAAACCCGTATGCTTCCACGGGTTTTTTTATTTTATAGCAAATTATGCAAGAAATATTCGGATTGAAGATTACGAACTACTCGTTCCCAAATTGAATTTGGGGATGAGTAGTAAATGGCGGATTAAAGCATTTAAATAGC
>DPVY01000082.1 GCA_003527965.1 Fidelibacterota bacterium | reverse complement strand
TTTTTATCTCATAGAGATCCCTGCTGGGACGATTCAATCAGAGTTGTTTTATTCGGAAGGAGTAGTTTTTAGTAAAATTTATTGGATTTCTGGATATACTTCGTAAATTTCCCCGCCGTAAGGAAGACATTATGACAAAAAAATTATTGATTGTAGAATCACCATCCAAAGCCCGCACCATCAAGAAATATCTTGGGGCGGATTTCACCGTTCTGGCGTCGGTTGGTCATATCAGGGACCTGCCGGAAAAGGAGTTGGGGATTGATATTGAAAAGGATTTCAAACCCAAATATGTGACCATTAAGGGTAAGACCAAGATCATTCAGCAGTTGAAAGCCGCAGCTAAAGATGCTGATACTATTTATCTTGCGCCGGATCCCGACCGCGAAGGAGAAGCCATTGCCTGGCATATTGCTGCCGCTCTAAAAGTTCCCGAGGATCGCATTCTCAGAGTCCTTTTTAACGAGATCACCAAAAGCGGAGTGCAGTATGGGATCAAGCATCCCCGCAAAATTGATTTGAGTCTGGTGAATGCTCAGCAAGCCCGGCGAGTCGTTGACCGGCTGGTCGGCTACCAGGTAAGCCCGGTTTTGTGGAAAACTCTGTATCGTGGACTCAGCGCCGGGCGGGTTCAATCCGTAGCTCTGCGGATTATCTGTGAACGGGAAGCCGAGATTAATAATTTTGTTGCCCGGGAATTCTGGGATCTGACGGTTGATCTTGAAGCCACGGAAAACCAGCAGTTTACCGCTAAATGTGTTAAAATTGCCGGGAAGAAGCCGGATATTCCCGATGAAAAGACAGTTCGTCGACATGAAACAGTTTTAAAAAATGCGACATATATCATTGATTCCGTAAAGGAAAAAGAGGTTTCCAAATCACCGCCGCCGCCTTTTATAACCAGTACGCTCCAGCAGGAAACCACAAGGCGCTTTCACTACCCGGCGACGAAGACGATGGTGATCGCTCAGCAGCTCTATGAAGGGATCGACATTGGTGGCGAACGGGTGGGTCTGATTACCTATATGCGGACCGATTCAGTGCGCATATCCAAAGAAGCCATTGACGGAGTGCGTGATTTTGTGTCAAAACGTTTTGGACCAGAATATTTGCCGAACAATCCCAGATATTTTAAGACCAGGAAAAAGAATATCCAGGATGCTCACGAGGGTATTCGTCCGACAAGATTTGATCTTTCACCGGACCAGATATCTGAGCATCTATCTCCTGACCAAAAGAAACTCTACCAGTTGATCTGGAACCGTTTTGCCGCCAGCCAGATGGCGCCCGCCCGTTATCAGCAAAAAACCGTTGATGTAAAAGCCGGTGATTATCTTTTCAGGGTCGTCAGCAATGATCTTGTATTTGATGGCTTTCTCAAAGCCTGGCGGGAAGAAAAGAAAGAAGAAGTCTCCAGAAAATTACCGGAGAAGCTGACTCAGGGTGAAGAGGTGTCATTGATTAAATTAAACACCGAACAAAAATTTACCGAACCGCCCTCACGATTTAGCGAAGGAACGCTGATTAAGGAACTGGACAATCTCGGAATCGGTCGACCCAGTACATATGCCTCGATTGTTTCGACGATATTAAACCGTAAATATGTGGAACGTAAAACCGGGACGCTTATACCGACCGATTTGGGTAAAACCGTCAATCAGATATTGGTTCAGAATATGCCGAAAATCGTTAATGTGAAGTTCACGGCGGAGATGGAAGAAGACCTGGATGAAGTTGAAGGCAATAAAAAAGCCTGGCTCGATGTTATCCGGGAATTTTATAAACCCTTCAAAGAGTCTTTGGATTCTTTTGATACTCAGCGCAAGCAGATTAAGGCAAGTCTGCATGAAAAGACCGATGAAAAATGTGAACTTTGTGGATCGGAGATGGTTATTAAATGGAGCCGGAATGGAAAATTTATGGCTTGTTCCGGATTCCCGGAATGCCGCAATACCAGACCCATTTTAGATACGCCGGCTGAGAATTTACCGGAAAAAACATGTCCCAAATGCGAAGGAAAAATGGTTGTTAAACAGGGGCGATACGGTAAATTCTGGGCCTGTTCCAACTATCCCAAATGTAAAACCACCGAACCGTTTACACTGAATATTGCCTGCCCGGAGCCCGGTTGCGAGGGCAAACTTGTGGAGAAGAGAACCCGCAAAGGCAAGACATTTTATGGATGCAGCGCTTACCCCAATTGTAAATTTGCCACCTGGAACGAACCGGTAGCAGCGGCATGTCCATCCTGTAATTTTGGGATTTTGGAGCGTAAAGAAAGCCGGAGTAAGGGCTCCATTATCATTTGCCCCAAATGCAAGACCGAATTTGAAGAACAGGATGAACGGTTAAAGAAATAGAAGGATTTTGAGGACTTTATGGCAAAACAGGTAAAGAACGAGCAGATGGAAAAGATAAGTTCTCTTTGTAAACGCAGGGGATTTATTTTTCAATCCAGTGAGATATACGGCGGTCTTGCCAGCACATGGGATTTTGGTCCGCTGGGTGTAGAATTAAAGCGTAATGTCAAAAACCTCTGGTGGCAGGATTTGGTGGTCAGTCGCGAAGATGTCGTCGGTATGGACGCCAGTATTCTGATGCATCCCAAAGTCTGGGAAGCCTCGGGACATGTTGAGAACTTCCACGATCCTTTGATTGATTGTAAAAATTGTAAAACCCGTTTTCGGGCCGATAAAGGTGTTTTTTATTTCAAGTGTTCCGGTTGTGATTTGAATTTCCGGGTGAGTAACGGATTTCTTGAAATGAAGGATGAGTTTAAAAAATATTTTGGTGCCGACCTCTTTGCCGAGGAACCGGATCATTATAAGAGCTCCGATTGCCCTCACTGCGGCGGAAAGGGAACGATTAACACCGAAAAATTAGCCTGTCCAAAGTGCGGCAGTGCGGATTTGTCCGATGCCCGGCAATTTAATCTGATGTTTAAAACTCATTTCGGCGCTTCCGAGGATTCTGCCAGCGAAGTTTATCTTCGACCTGAGACGGCACAGGGTATTTTCGTCAATTTTGATAATGTAATTAATACAGCGCGCATCAAGCTGCCTTTTGGAATCGGGCAGATCGGAAAAGCCTTCCGCAACGAAATTACCACGGGTAATTTTATTTTCAGGTCCCGTGAATTTGAACAGATGGAGCTGGAATATTTTGTGAAACCCGGAGAGAGTCAGAAATGGTATGAATATTGGGTCAATGAGCGCTTCAACTGGTATAAAAAATTAGGCGTTCGGGCGGAAAATCTGCGCCTGAGACCTCACGAAAAAGAGGAACTGGCTCATTACGCCAAGGGTTGCACCGATGTTGAATACAAATTTCCCTTTGGATGGTCTGAGTTGGAAGGGATTGCCGACCGCCAGACTTTTGACCTGGATCAGCATATCAAAGCCAGCGGCAAGAGACTCAGCTATTTCGAGACCGAAACCAATACTCATATCGTACCGGCAGTTGTGGAAAGCTCAGCCGGGGTGGATCGCACGATCCTGACTGTTTTAGCCGATGCGTACTGGGAAGATGACGAGCATAATCGCGTTGTACTGCGCCTGAACCCCCAACTTGCGCCGATAAAAGTTGCTATTTTACCGCTGGTTAATCGTGACGGGATGCCGGATATAGCGAAGAATATTTTCCATGATGTTAAGAAACACATGGCGGCTTTTTTCGATCAGGGTGGTTCAATCGGGAGACGTTACCGCCGCCAGGATGAAGCCGGAACGCCCTTTGGAATTACGGTTGATTCTCAGACGCTTGAAGATGGAACAGTAACACTCCGCGATCGTGATACTCTGGAACAGATTCGAATTCCCGGGGACAATGTCGTCAAATATCTTAATGATAAACTGGCGTAATAAACCAGGCGACAGATTATTGAATAAGAAATTTGAAATTATCTGAGTCTTGAGTCTAATATCTCAATACTCACGTCTCACTATTATTTCCAAATATTGTATTTCATCAGTTTATACCGCAGCATTCTGTCGGTGATGCCCAACAGTTCGGCGGCTTTGGCCTGGATTCCATTGGATTGTTGAAGCGCTTTTCTGATCAATGATTTTTCCAGTTCCCCAACCTGGTCAGGCAGACTCTTTGAAAGCGATTCGCCGATACTTACGGAAGTATTCAGGGGCAGATCTTCCCGGGTAATTATTGAACCGCGAGATAAAATTACCGCTCTTTCAATAATGTTTTCCAGCTCCCGGACATTGCCCGGATAATCGTAACGCATTAACAGATCCAGTCCTTCGGAGGAGATTTCTTTGACCCGGCTTTTATTCAGCTGGGAATGCTTGTGAATAAAGTGGTTTACCAAGAGCGGAATATCTTCACGGCGTTTGCGTAAAGGCGGTACTTCGATTGGAATGACGTTTAGTCTGAAAAACAGATCGGAGCGGAATTTATTCTCTTTGACTAATTGCTCGATATCAACATTTGTGGCGGATAAAATACGGACATCGGATTTAATAACCTGAGTTGAACCCAGACGCTGAAATTCTTTTTCCTGAATAAACCGCAATAATTTGACCTGAGTGCTGTAGGGAATATCGGCGACTTCATCAAGGAAGAGAGTTCCGCCATCGGCGATTTCAAACCGCCCTTTAAATTTTTCATGAGCGCCGGTATAAGCGCCTTTTTCACGTCCGAAGAGTTCGCTTTCAAACAGGGCTTCCGGGATGGCGGCACAGTTTGCTACCACAAAAGGCTTGTCTTTGCGGGGAGATGTCTGGTGAATAGCTTTGGCAATCATCTCCTTGCCGGTACCGCTCTCGCCCAGAATCAGAATAGCCGACTGGCTGTTGCTGACTCTGACAACCAGGTTGAGCACTTCTTCCATCCGTTTGCTTTTATATACAATGTCGGAAACGATATTTTCCACGGGCTGTTGTAAATGCAGGATCTCATTTTCCCTTTTCAAGGTGTTGTGCTCGGCGACTTTTTTCAACTTCAGTTCTAGTTCGTTAAGATCAACCGGTTTGGACAGATAATCCCAAGCCCCATTTTTCATGGCTTCAACGGAATCTTCGATAGTTCCATAAGCCGTCAGGATAATTACCTGAATTTCGGAATTGATGTCTTTGACCTGTTTTAAGACATCGAGACCGTTCATGCCGGACATGCGAAAATCGGTAATTACTATATCAACATAGCGGTTTTTTAAGGCAGCGATTCCTTTTTCACCGGATTCATGGCTGTCGACCTGACAACCGAGTTTTTCCAGGAATCCGCAAAGCACTTCTCGGTGGGAAGCATCATCGTCGATTAATAGTACAGAGAGATTTAAACTGTTAGTTTGCATTGTTATTGGGTAAAATTATTGTGAAAGTTGTTCCCTGGTTTTCCCGGCTGTCAACCCGGATCTGGCCACCATGCTCCGAAATAATCTGCTGTGCGTGAGCTAATCCGAGACCGGTGCCGTTGGCTTTTGTGGTGAAATACAGGTTGAATATTTTCGAGAGATTCTCTTTTGAAATTCCGCTTCCGGTATCTTTTAATGTGATGACTGTTTCTTTGTTTGTCGTCGTTAAACCGATTTCAATTTTACCTTTTGGTGAAGTTGCAGTAATAGCATTTTCCAGAATGTTGACCAGGCATTCTTCAATTTTTAGCGGATCAATGGTTGCTTCAACTTCGGCGTGATTCGGCCAGATCAGTGTAATTCCGGCTTCGGCAGTTTTGGTGCGATAGAGATCAACGATTTTATCAATGATTTTATCAAGCCTGTTCCGGGATTTTTGCAGCGGCGTCGGTTTTGAAAATTGCAGCAGGTTTTTGATTGAATTACTGATGTGGTCGATTTCTCTATGGAGAATGCCAAACAATTTTTTAGCCTCTTTATCTTCACTGATGGGTT
>DPVY01000166.1 GCA_003527965.1 Fidelibacterota bacterium | reverse complement strand
GAAGAAAAAACGATTGACGATAACGCCGAAAAGCCTTCTGCCGTTAAGGAGCGCGACGAGTTGGAAAAATAATCGGGATATTCGATTACAATATGAAATGTGTAGCTACTGCAATAATCAGATCTAATCAAAAAGTTGCCGACGGAATATTCCTTGCGTCTCTTGAGGCGCCCGAAATTGCCGGTCAATGCTTACCGGGTCAATTTATTAACATCTATTTCCCTGAAACAACTAAAATATTCCCAAGACCATTCAGCATTGCGGGGGCTTCCGATTCCCGGATAAAGCTTCTCTATAAAGTCATTGGCTCCCAAACAACTCTGATGAGCGGTTGGTCAGCCGGACAAAAGATTAAAATACTCGGTCCGCTTGGGAATATATTTGATATTCAGGAACAGCATTATCGGGATTTTATTCTGTTGGGCGGAGGTGTAGGCGCCGCGCCCCTGATGTTTTTAAGGGACGAGCTGGTTAAAAAAGGGATAAAACCATATTTTTTTATCGGCGCAAAAACAAAAGCAGAATTGCCGGTAGTTGAGGATTCAGCATCCCACCTGATTCTGACTACCGATGATGGTTCTGTCGGATTAAAAGGTAATGTGGTAGAGCATTTCCTGAGAATGGCGGAGAATTACAAAACTCCCACGCAGGTATCTGTTTGTGGCCCTGATATGATGATGAAAGTGTTAAAGGATATTAGTTTACCGCAAAATATGGATGTTTTTGTATCACTGGAGAAAACCATGGCTTGCGGTCTGGGGTTATGTCAGGGATGTGTTGTGGAAACCACATCCGGCAAATATAATGGGCATTATGCCCTTGTTTGTAAAGATGGTCCCGTATTTAACATTAAAGATGTAAAATTTAATGATTGATTTATCAATAAATCTTGGGAAAGGCTTAATCCTTGATAATCCGATTTTGACGGCTTCAGGCACTTTTGGCTATGGTGATGAAATTGCCGAAGTTGTTGATGTTAATTGTTTCGGCGGCATTGTCACCAAATCCCTCAGTTTGGAACCAAGAATCGGGAATCCGCCACCGCGGATTGTTGAAACTGCCGCTGGTATGATCAATTCGATCGGTCTGGCTAATATCGGGCTGGATGCATTTTTAAAAGAAAAAGTTCCTTATTTAAGAGAACTAAAAAGCAGAGTTTTTGTAAATATTGCCGCTCGTAGCGAAGAGGAATTTTGTGACGTTATTAAGGTTCTTGACCGTGAAAAATGGATTGCCGGATATGAGATCAACGTATCTTGTCCCAATGTAAAAGAGGGCGGCATCGCCTTTGGTACAAATCCGAACGTTCTGCGGCGTTTGACCCGGAAACTGCGTGAATCGACTGACCGGTTTTTGATCATTAAATTATCACCGAATGTCACGGATATCGCACGAATGGCGGAAATAGTCCAGGAATGTAATGCCGATGCCGTGTCGATGATCAATACGCTGTACGGCGCTGCAATTGACATACAAACCCGGAAGCCGAAAATCAATACGGTTATTGGCGGCTTATCGGGACCGGCAATAAAACCTGTGGCGCTAGCGCATATTATCAAAGCGCGGAAGGTCATCGATATACCAATTATCGGCATTGGCGGTATCAGTGCCGGGGCTGACGTTATTGAGTTTATGCTTGCCGGCGCTACTGCCGTCCAACTCGGGACTGTTAATTTTTTCAATCCCGGCGCTATTTATGAAATACTGGATTTTATCGAACACTATATGGATCAGCATCGTCTCAAATCGCTGAATGAAATTATCGGGCAGGCGCAGGTATGAAAGTTTTTATCCTGCTCATTAGCAGCGTTTTTTTAATTTCCTGCACATCAGCGCCGCGATATCACTACTCACAGCCAAAAACAACCAATCGCCCAAAAACTAAAAGTCCGCCCCCAATGCTGACCAGGGGCGCCCAGCATACCGCAATATTTACAGCATCATACTATGGTCAAAATGATGGATTTCATGGCAAGAAAACCGCCAACGGTGAAATATTTAATAAAAATGCGCTGACCGCAGCTCATAAAACCCTGCCCTTTGGAACGGTTTTAAAGGTAACTTATTTGAAAACAGGGAAATCTGTCAATGTAAAGATAAATGACCGCGGACCTTTTGTCGCGGGACGGGATATTGATCTATCCTATGGCGCCGCGGTAAAACTGGGCTTAGTTAAGCATGGCGTTGGAAAAGTACGTGTAACCGTTGTCAAATGGGGAACAGGAGAGACCAAACATAATGAATAAGAAAAAAGGGCTAACGAATTTTACGAGCAGAATGATCATCAATGTTTTGGGAATTCCGGCAATTTTACTCTTAATCCACGCCGGCGGACCCTCTTTTGCAGTTTTCATCGGACTGGTTGCTGTTCTCGGGCAGATAGAGTTCTATAATCTGATGCAGATGAAAGGCTTTCAACCGTGGTCTATCGGAGGTCTCGGAGCCGGAATTGTTTGGATTATGATCTCATACTATTCTCCGATGCTCTTATATCCCATGATGATGCTGATTTTTTTATTATTCCTTGCTATTGTTTTATTTAAGAAAATTGAAAATACAACTGTCAATACTGCGGTTACATTTCTTGGATTTCTTTATTTGCCATTTATGCTTTCAATATTGATTATGTTGCGGGAATTACCGAGACAGTTTAACGGTTATTATCCCGACGGCAGCAAATTGGTTATGCTGATTTTTGCGTCTATCTGGATTTGTGATTCACTTGCTTATGTTTTTGGAAAATGGCTGGGTAAGACAAAAATTGCCCCCGATATTAGCCCCGGAAAAACCTGGGCGGGATGTATCGCCGGTCTGATCGGTGCAATAATCACAGTCACTATTTTCTATCACCTGGGTTGGAAACCGGAATTTCTGAATTATAGAGATATGTTGGTTATTGGTGTGATTGCCGGAATATTTGGGCAGGCCGGTGATTTTATCGAGTCAGCATTCAAGCGGGATGTGGGCGTTAAGGACTCCAGCTCGCTGTTAATGGGGCACGGTGGCATTCTTGACCGTTTCGATTCTTTTTTATTTGCACCTGGATTTGTTTATTTATATTTACTATTTTTCATGTAAATAATTGTTACAAACCAAATCAACTAAATATTAAACTGTTTAAAGAGGACCAATATGGCTACTAACATGGACGCTAAGTTGTTTCATCATCTGGAACAATTGAGTGATAAGCTTGAAGATAAAAAGCAACCGGTTGCGATTATTCTGGCTGCCGGTCACGGGAAACGGATTAAGTCCGAGCGGTCAAAAATGCTGCATGAAATATGGGGTGTTCCGACGGTTGTACGGGTTGCCGAGTCGGCGGCAAAAGGTCTAACTTCCGAAAATCAGGTTATTGTCGTTGGCATTAAAGCCGAACAGGTCGCCGAAACCGCTCAAAAAAAGAAGAACCGTATTTTCGTACTGCAAAAAGAGCAGAAGGGGACTGGCGACGCTACCCGGGAAGCGCTAAATGCACTGGCGTCATACAAACATATTGAAGATTTGTACATTTTTCCGGGGGATATGGGTTTAATTACTCCGGAAGTCGTAAAGTCTTTTAAAAAACGATTTGAAGAATCGGCTTGCGGTATGAAAATTCTGACAGGACACTATAACGGTGATCCGCTGGATAATAGTTATGGTCGTATTATTCGTGTTCCGGAATATGATATTAATGGAAAATATTCGGGCGAAGATAAAGACCGGGTCATTGAAATTAAGGAACATAAAGATATTTTGGCTATTCCTGAAGATAAGCGATACGAGGTTGAATACAATGATAAAGCCTATGCGTTTACAAAACAGGAATTAATTCGCATTAATGAATACAATACCGGTGTATATGCCGTGAAGTATCAATATTTGAAAAAACACATTAACGATTTGAAAGCCGATAATGTCCAGGGCGAGCTCTATTTGACTGATATAATCGCTATTTTTAATAATAATCATATTCCGGTTGGTGCGGTTTCGGTGGAGGACGATCAGGCAGTCATCGGATTTAACGTAAAGAGCGTCCTGAAAGAGATGGAAACTATCGCTCGCAAGAATGTCTGGATGAAACTGCGCGATATTATTTTTATTGAGGATGAGGATGATTTCTTCATTGCCGATGAAGTGGTGGAGCAAATTCTGGAACTGGATAAGCAGTTTCCGTCACTGGATATCGAAATCGCCAAGGGTGTATATTTGTCCCGGGGAGTGCGTTTGAACCGGGGTGTAAGAATCTGGACGAATGCCAATATCAGGGGCAATGTGGAAATTGGTGAAGGAACACTTATCCAGGATAATGTCTCTATCAGAACCTATCCACATCAGCACATGCGAATCGGCAAGAATTGTGTTATTATGCGCGGGAACATTATCAAGGGTAACCTGTGGATTGGCGACAATACCCGGATCGAATCCAGCGTCAATATGACGGGTAGCGATGAATTTCCGACTACTATCGGCAACAATGTGACTATCAAAGGCACAACTTATATTTTCGGCTCAACGATCGAAGACGATCTCTTTATCGAACATTCAGTTCTAAAATGTAAAAAAGTCGAGCGCACTATCAAAAAAGACGGCACTATTCAACCTGTTCGATGGGTTATGCCACAGCCCCAGGGATTGGATATTATTAGTGATTTATGACGCCATTAATTTGATATTTGTTCCG
>DPVY01000136.1 GCA_003527965.1 Fidelibacterota bacterium | reverse complement strand
TTGATCTTATTGATCGCATCCTTCATCTTTTCCATTGCCTTATTACCATTCTCTGCCGATTGTCTTGTATCTTTCGACATATTTCGCGCCTGGCTGGCATTATCGGCATTCTGCTGCGTCATGGCTGACATCTCTTCGAGGCTACTGGAAACCTCTTCGAGTGAGCTCGCTTGCTCATTAGCTCCCTCAGCCAGGTTCTGACTGCCGCTGGAGATCTGGTTGCTGGTGGAGGATATCTGCTCGGTCACTTCAGCAACTTGAAGAAGCGCTTCATCCAGATTTTGCATAGATACATTAAAATTCTGTTTAAGTTTATCAAAATCGCCTTTATACTCAGATGTCATGCGAGTAGTTAAATCCTTATTCGCAATTCTATCAATGCCATCAATAATCTCTTTGACCGGTTTCACTACAGCGTTAAGGATATCATTAATACCC
Source organism: Fidelibacterota bacterium (assembly GCA_003527965.1). GTDB lineage: Bacteria > Fidelibacterota > UBA2242 > UBA2242 > UBA2242 > DPVY01. Next base: position 2,521 of record DPVY01000136.1, on the reverse strand, counting down.
TGTACGAGTTTTCCATAATCACCAAAAAATTTATCCACATCTCCGCGGTTGTTAAGATCTCCTTCCAAAGCGCTATCGGCTAACATTTTTGCCTCTTCTACAAGAAATATCAGATTATTTCTTATATCATTTATACTATTAGTCAATACTATCTGTTTTCCCGGAAGTTCACGCATTTCTCTATGAAGATCACCATTTGCATATTCCTTCAAAATATCTACTACCTCAAGTAAGGGCAAAATGATAGATTCCAATACCTCATTAACACCACTTGAAAGTTCAGAATAAGCACCCTGGAGTTTAGCGGGTTGTGTTCTTGCATCAATATCACCGGCTTTCTGCGCATCAATTGTAGAGCTAAGTTCTTCCTGTAATGTTTTAAGGCTCTTCTTTATCATAACCATAGCTTTTCCAAGGATGTCTTCGTCGGAAGCCACCTGGATATCGACATTAATGTTTCCCTGTGAGATCTGCTCCGCCGCATCAGCTTTCGCCAACAATGTCTGGAGCATATCACGAAATGAGCCTGCAAGCCGACCGATTTCATCTTCGCCTTGAATTGATATTTCCTGGTTAAGCTTTCCGCGCGCCATTTCCTCTGCTATCACCGTAATCTCATTAATAGGCTTGGAAATCATATTGGCGATAAAATTTGTAACTACCAGGAGAATTGCAACTACCGCAAGGAGAAGAATCGCTGTTATAATATTTGATGAGGCAAGAACTTTATTCCGCTCCTTTAGCGATATCCCAATGGTAACGGCGCCTATCTGTTTTCCTTCAGACTTTACAAATGCCTTAGTAAACATTTCATCAGAAATCTTTTCAATATTCTCTCTATCCTGAAGATCGGATAACCCTTGCTTGCGATACTGGAAAACTTCATTACCTGTATTATCTCTCACACTTATATAGGAGACAATGTCCTGGTTAGTGAAAGTTTTGGCAGCTGATGCAATTTCTTCACTATCATTAAACTCGAGACCGGAAGTTACGGCATCAACGGCAATATGACTTAACACCTCAAGAGATGATTTAAGATTCTGTGTTATAGACTTTTTCATTAATTGGAAAGTAAAAAAAGCAGTGCCCACCATCACAATTATCACTGCCGTGATGAAGCTAACCTGCATCTTTGATTTAATCTTCAATGAATTAAATTTCATTTTTACCACCTCTCGTAAAATTATTTCTCTCTTTCTCGGTCATTTAGAAATCAGCGTATATTTATCCGGATTTTCAGGTATGGGATAATTTATTACAGAACGCACAATCTCATTGACTTCTATGGTTAATTTTTCTCCATCTTTAAAGTAAAGCATTGCCCCGTGTTCCAGCCATCCTTCCTGCATCACTATAAGAGGAATTTTTTTTCTTTTGCTTCTTTCACATATTTTTTCAATAATGCTTTTTTCTGTCATTGTTTTTGATGGCCAGATAATAATTGCATTAACTTCCTTCTCATTTATCAGATACGTAAAATCTTGAAAAATATCGCTCATATATTTGGATTGGGTTACATAGAATTTCATCTGGCGTGGAGGTGCAAATTGCAGTTGTTCTATTTTCTTTATTTCATTGTTCGACAATCCATCGGTCAAAATACCCGCTGAAATAATCCCAAAATTAAAGCTTTTCAGGTTTTCAACTACTTTCTCAATTGGCACCGGAGTTTCCGCCAATAGTAAAATAGGAATTAATACAAAAACGATTGAAAGTGTAAATTTTTTCATCACCTTTCCCTCAAATATAACATTTTTACAATCTCTTTATTCACCAACATTTATCATCTACTCACTTAAATTGTCTACTGTTGACTGTCTATTGCTTGCCCTGTCTCGGAGATCACGGAGGATTCCTACGGAAGATCCCTTCGGGATAGCAACGAAGGTGCATATCAGGATTTATTTTCTGAATTCACCATTCGACCTTCGACCTTCGACCGTCTATTGTTAAAAATCACTCAGATCATCGTCATCCAGAGGAATAACTAACTCCGGCTTGAAAATCTTTTTTACAGCTTTGTTTTTTAGTTTGCCATTACCCTTATACTTATCAACTCTAATTATCTTTGGCTTTTGCGTCTGACTCAAGGGAACAGATTTTGCGCCAATCTGTTTCCTATTATTATTACCATTATTGCTTAACTTGAATTCACTAACCAGGGCGTTAAGCTCCTCTGCCTGACTGTTAAGCTCTTCGGATGCACTGGCTGATTCCTCGGAATTGGCGGCATTTTGCTGGGTCACCTTATTCATCTGGGCAACCGCTGTATTCACCTGCTCTATTCCCTCAGCCTGCTCTTTTGATGCCGCTGCAATCTCACCGATAAGATCATTTACTTTGCCGATACTATCTACAACTTCAGTCAATGCAGCAGCAACATCACCACTAATCTTGACACCGGCATTAGCATTATTAACCGATCCTTCGATCATTTCAGCAGTATTCTTGGCTGCTTCGGCGCTGCGTTGAGCCAGGTTACGAACCTCTTCAGCCACAACGGCAAAGCCCTTACCGG
>DPVY01000025.1 GCA_003527965.1 Fidelibacterota bacterium | reverse complement strand
GGTCATTTAAAAAACATTATTCCCTATGTCGGAATTTGAGGTATTGGCTTTTGCTTGATTGCGAGACCAATGATTCATAACTTTCAGCCATGTATTTTTACCAGGCATAGCAGGAGTTATTAAAATGATTGATAGCGCGTATAAATTTTTACAAACCAGAGAACCGGTCAGACTTTCGAAAATCTCAATTGAAAAAGTAATTGCCGCCCGCAATACGGTAATGGATTATATTCATCGTGATAAGACTGTTTATGGAATCAACACAGGGTTCGGCAAATTAGGTACCATTAAGATTGCTGCTAAAGAATTGGCTGACCTGCAGGTAAATTTACTGCGCAGTCATGCCTGTGGCGTGGGAGAACCCATTAGTACGGATATTGTTGCTTTGATGATGTACCTTAAGATTCGGAATCTTTCCGTAGGGCATAGCGGATGTTCCCTGGAAGTAATCGAAAAGTTAGCTGAATTGTTAAACAAACAGATTTATCCGATAATTCCCCGGCGGGGATCTGTAGGGGCTTCCGGAGATCTCGCTCCTCTGGCGCATATGTGTTTACCGCTCATTGGAGAGGGTGATGTGCAATATCAGGGAGAAGTTGTTCCGGCTGAAAAACTGGTAAAGCAAGGTGTCTATTCAGCGGTAACACTGGGTCCCAAAGACGGATTGTCGCTGATTAACGGAACTCAATATTCGACAGCGTTAATTCTTTATGCCTTAGCGCAATTGCGTGACCTGTTTGTATTGGCGGAATTAGCGGCGGCGATGAGTGTCGAGGCGGCGCTGGCAACTGATATTCCTTTTAGTGAACAGATTCAGAGAGTTCGAAAGCAGAAGGGTCAGAATGTCGTCGCCGGTCACCTGAGAAAATTTCTGAAGAATAGCGCTATAATCCAATCTCACGTTAATTGCCGAAAAGTACAGGATCCGTATAGTTTTCGCTGTACACCGCAGGTGCTTGGCGCTGTCTACGATACGATTAAATTTGTGGAAAATATAGTCGATAATGAAATTCAGGCTGTAACGGACAATCCGCTTGTTTTTCCGGAAACCGGCGAGATTTTATCCGGCGGAAATTTCCATGGCGAACCGATTGCATTAACGGCTGATTATCTGGCGATAGCCGTAACGGAGCTGGCGAATCTGAGTGAACGAAGAATTGCTACTCTTTTAGATTCCGGTATGAGCGGTTTGCCGGCATTTTTAACGGATCACAGCGGTGTGAATTCCGGCTTTATGATTGCCCATGTTACCGTGGCAGCGCTGTGTGCGGAAAACCGCACTCTGTCAAATCCGGCTTCAGTTGAAACAATTCCCACATCGGCTAATCAGGAAGATCATGTCAGTATGGCTCCCAATGCCGGGCTGAAATTGCTTCAGATTATTGAAAATACACGGCATATTATCTGGATAGAGTTTTTATCAGCGGCACAGGGAATTGACTATCGCAATAATTTCACATGTGGCGACGGCACTCGAAAAGGTTACGAAAAAGTCCGGTCTTTAGTGACTCATTTGGACAAAGACCGTATTTTTTATAAAGATCTTGAAAAATCACAAAGTTTTTACAACGACCGGGATTTTATCCGGGAAGTCCACGCAATTGCCAATAAACCGGTTAAAAAATAATTTAAAGGTGATAAAATGACAAAAAAGATCAGTCGGGAGGGACTTACATTTGATGATGTGCTGTTGATTCCCTCTAAATCCAATGTTTTACCAAAACAGGTCGACCTGACGGCGCAACTGACGAAAAATATCCGGTTAAATATTCCCCTTGTCAGCGCTGCCATGGATACGGTTACGGAAGGCGACATGGCGATTGCCATTGCCCGGGAAGGTGGAATTGGCATATTGCATAAAAATATGACGATTGCCGAACAGGCAGCCGAGGTTGACAGGGTTAAACGGTCTGAAAGTGGAATGATTATTAATCCGGTGACCCTTTCATCTTCTAATACTATTCGCGAAGCTCTCGACATTATGGCAAAATATTCTATTTCGGGAATCCCGATTGTGGATCACGGACAATTATCGGGAATCTTAACCAACCGGGACATTCGCTTTGAAACCAATCTCGATAAATATATCTCGGAACGAATGACCAAAGAAAATCTCGTTACCACGCCCGTGGGGACCACCCTTGAAGAGGCTGAGGAAATTCTTCAACATCACCGCATTGAAAAACTCCTGGTTGTCGACGATGATGGTCGCTTGAAAGGTCTGATTACGGTTAAAGATATTTTGAAGAAAAAGAAATTTCCTAATGCAGTCAAAGATTCTCTTGGACGACTTCGGGTCGGTGCGGCAGTTGGCGTTTCCGGTGATTTTCTCGAGCGCGCGGAACGTTTATCTGCCGGAGATGTGGATGTGCTCGTAGTTGATACTGCGCATGGTCATTCGAAAGGTGTTCTTATCGCCGTAAATAAATTGAAAAAGTTATATCCATCGATGGATATTATCGCCGGTAATGTAGCCACCCGGGAGGCAACGAAAGCATTGATCGATGCCGGAGCAGATGCTGTTAAAGTCGGGATTGGACCCGGCGCCATTTGTACTACAAGAGTAATTGCCGGTGTTGGCGTGCCCCAACTCACCGCAATTATTGAATGTGCCGATGAAGCTCAGAAAGTGGGAATACCTATTATTGCCGATGGGGGAATCCGCTATTCCGGCGATATAGCCAAAGCTCTTGGCGGAGGAGCCAGTACGGTAATGCTGGGTTCACTTCTTGCGGGGATGGATGAAAGTCCGGGTGAAACTGTGCTGTATGAAGGGCGAGTCTATAAAACCTACCGCGGGATGGGATCCCTGCCGGCGATGGCAAAAGGCAGTAAAGATCGTTATTTTCAAGATTCAGACGATATAAAAAAACTCGTTCCCGAAGGCATTGAAGGAATTGTCCCTTATAAAGGCGCCCTGCAGGATACGGTTCATCAATTAATTGGAGGATTGCGGTCTGCCATGGGCTATTGCGGAGCGCCGAATATTAGCGAATTCCAGCAGAGCGCAGAATTCATTAAAATAACGTCCGCCTCAATTCAGGAAAGTCATCCTCACAATATAAAGATTAGTAAGGAAGCTCCGAATTACAGAACGGACAATTAATAAAGATAAATAACTTGATTATGATAATTTGGTGATAAAAGCGGCGAGTTTCGATTTCTTATTAGCCGCATTATTTCTGTGAATAATTCCCTTACTGGCAATAGAGTCAATAATTGAAACCGTTTCACGAAACAGAGGTTCTGCCGCTTCTTTGGTGTCAACGGCCTTCACCTTTTTTATCATAGTTTTCATCAGCGATTTGTAGTGCTTATTACGCAGTCTGGCTTTTTCCGCCTGACGAATTCGTTTTTGAACCGATAAACTTTTTCCCATTAAATTCCTTTCTAAGGTTTTCAAACAGTTCACAAATTTATTCATATCAATGCTGAATATCAAAGAAAAAAGAATATTTGTGCTAAAAATTTCAATTAAAAACCTATTCATACCAGCCGGGTAGCATCAGGAATTGTCTTTTCAGGGCTAATTTTATCTGTTTACTTTCTGCCAAAGGTCGGTAGGGGAAATCCATAAATATCGTGAGTTCGATATAACCGAAGAATCAAAAATAAAGAAAACTCAAAAACCTGTTTAATACCTTGTTAACGAAATTTAATGAAATGAAAATATTTTCTTGTATTTTAGGGCGCTGTCCACTACTTTTTAAAAGGATTATAAAATATGAAAGATAACGTACTTAAAAACATTCCGCTTTTTGCCGATTTAAAGGACGAAATTCTTGAAAAGATTTTCGTCCTTGTTCAAAAACGTGTTTATAAACAAAATAACATAATTCTGATGGAAGAGGATGCCGGGGACACCTTGTTTATCCTTAATAAAGGCAGTGTTAAGATTACCCGCCTGAGCGATAATGGGCGCGAGGTTATTTTATCGATCCTGGGTGATGGTGATTTTTTTGGTGAGATGTCGATATTTGATGGTGAAAGCCGTTCCGCCAATGTAATTGCCCTTGAGGATTCCGAGGTTTTTATCCTGAAACGGGGTGATTTTCTGGATTTACTGGAAAAACATCCAAAAATTGCGATTGCACTTCTACAGGAAATGGCGATTCGCCTCAGACATTCCGATCAGCAGATTGAGGGACTGTCTCTAAGCGACGCCGAAAACCGCATTGCCATGAGCATTATCCGTCTGGCGGAAGATCTTGGTGTGATCAAGATGGGTCAGGTAATTATTAATAATCTGCCTTTTCAGCAGGATATCGCCAACATGGCGGGAACCTCCCGTGAAACCGTATCCCGTATGTTAAAAGCTCTTGAAAGAAAAGGCCTGATTCAGCGCGAAGGGCGTAAGCTGATCATTACCAACTATGATGAATTCGTCAGGGAATTTGGGTAATAGATTCAAAGATACCATTATTAACGATTAAATATATGTTTGTCTGGATTGTTTTCGATTATCAAATCGGATAAATATTGTTATTCAATAAACACTGCTTTTATGGGATGGGATAATTATATTAAGGGGATATTTTTTACTGATAACTATTAAACAACAGATACATGAAATCGGACAAATCGAAATCCAAAGACACAAATATGGTGGAAATGGGCTTCCTTGATCATCTCGAGGAACTGCGCTGGCGTCTGCTTAAGGCGTTATTTAGTATTGTTATTTTTATGGTTCTGGCATTTTTGTTTTCCGATATATTTATCGATCTTTTAATCAAACCCTCCAGGATGTTGCAACCGGATATGAAGATCCAAGTGCTGAAAATTCAGGGAATGCTGATGCTCAAGTTCGGTGTAGCGCTGATTATTGGTATTGTTTTTTCGATTCCGGTAATTGCCTATCAGTTCTGGGCTTTTGTGGCGCCCGGTTTATTCCCTTCTGAAAGAAGATGGGGTCCCTGGCTGGTGTTGAGTGTTACCCTGTTTTTTTTGGCGGGCATTCTATTTGCCTACTTTGTCATAGTTCCCTTTTCAATAAAATTTCTGGTGGCTATCGGTTCAGCGGAAGTGGAAAAAAATATCTCCATTGATTACTATGCGAAGTTTGTTCTTCAATTATTAGTGGCGTCCGGGATTGTTTTTCAAATGCCGGTCGCCGCGTTTCTTCTTACAAAAATGGGCTTGATCACCCCGGCCTTTTTGCGTAAAAGCTGGCGATACGCAATCATCATTATTTTGGTGTTTGCCGCTTTTATCACTCCGCCCGATCCGGTGAGTATGTTGATGATGGGGCTTCCTTTGTTTTTTCTTTATGAGTTCAGTATTCTCGTATCCCGGGTAGCGCTGAAGGGTGAAAAACGCGATTCCCCGGAGAAACCCGGGAAAGGATAAAATGTCAACCACAATCAAAAAATTAGGTAAGCCAGTTCAGAATGAGTTTGAATTATTCACAAAGGAATTTACGTCTGCTCTGCAATCCGATATTAGTTTAATTAAAGAGATATCTCAATATATACTCAATCAAAAAAGCAAGCGGATCCGTCCTTTGTTGGTTCTATTATCGGCAAAACTTTGCGGATTACCGGGTGAAAATACTATCATTGCCGCCAGCCTGGTAGAAATACTCCACACTGCCACCCTGATTCATGATGATATTATCGATGAAGCCCTGACTCGCCGTGGGAAACCGTCGGTCAATGCGGTTTGGAAGAATAAAGTCTCGGTTTTAATCGGAGATTTTCTATTCAGCCGGTCTCTCACGAATATGTTGCGGATCCGTGATTTTGAAGCTCTGGAACTGTTGTCCAGGACTTCCGAAGCGCTAAGTTCAGGTGAAATTCTCCAGTTGGAGAAGAGCTCTAACAATGGCATGGATGAGGAAAATTATTTTCGCATGATCTGGCTGAAAACCGCTTCACTATTTGCGACCAGCTGTAAAGTTGGGGCATTGACGGTTGGGGCAGATCAGGAAAAGGCTGATGTATTATACAAATTTGGTAAATACCTCGGGCTGGCTTTCCAGGTAAAAGATGATTTATTTGACTATACCGCCACCGAGGAGAGTATTGGCAAGCCCATTGGGCGGGATCTTAAATCAAATCTGATAACCTTACCGCTGATCCATACCTTAAACAAACTGTCTTCCGCTGAGAACCGTCGAATTCGGAATCTGATTAAGATCGGATTACAGCCTGATGATGTTAAAGAAATCAATAACCTCATTTTGGAATCCGGCGGTGTTGAATATACCAAACAAAAATTGAAGGAAATATCGGAGAAGGCGTGCGAATCTCTTGCCGGTTTCCACGATTCCGATATTAAGCAATCATTACTCGGTTTTATCGAATTTAACCAGGAAAGAATTAATTAGATTTGTTGAAAATTCCGCAGAAAATTCTGGTTGTCCGTTTAAGCTCTCTGGGGGATATAATTGTAATGACGCCAATTTTCCGGGCGCTGCGTGAGCGTTATCCCACGGCTCAAATTGATTATCTGATAAAAACCGAATTTCAATCCTTACTTGAAAATAATCCCTTTATTTCCAATCTGTTGGTCTTCGGTGCCAAATCAGGTTTCCGGGGCTGGCGGGAGCTGTGCCGTAAATTAGCAGCAGAAGAATACAATATTTATATCGATATGCATAACAATCTGCGGAGCCGGGTGCTTGGGCATTATTTACGGAGATCTTCGCTGCTCAGGTTTCGCAAACCCCGCTTGAAACGATTTTTTTTATTTTATTTCTACATCAATTTATTTCGAAAAGATTTCACTTTACTTAGCGAGTATTTTAAAGTACTGAAACCTTTAAAGATTTCAAATGCCGCTCTGATGCCGGAGATATTTTTAAGTGACAACGCCGGGCAACGTGCTGATGAAATATTAGCGAAACGGAATGTTCACCAGCCTTTTGTGGTGTTGTTAGCGGTGGCAGCCTGGGCGAATAAACGTTATTCTATAAATAAATACCGGGAGTTAAGCCGGCGAATCATTGAAAAATATAATGTTCAGATAGTCTGGCTTGGTGGGAAAAAGGATCATTATCTGACCGAATTTTCCGCAACGAAGGACTCAAAGAATATTTTCCTGATTGGTGAGACAACGTTGGACGAATCTATTGCAATTCTCTCAAAAAGTTCTCTTGTCATTGGCAATGATACAGGTTTAAGCTATGCCGCCGAAGCGGTGGGAACACCGCTAATTATGATTTTGGGACCAACATCGCGGGAAACCGGAGCGGGACCGTTTGGACCCGGCAGTCAATCCATTCAGCAACAATTATGGTGTCGTCCCTGTTCACAAAAAGGCGATAGGAAGTGCTATCGTAAGCGTCAATACTGTCTGGAAAATATATCCGTTGATGAGATTTTCCGAGCAGCTCAATTTGTGTTAGACGGAGAAAAGAAGTGACCATTATTTGGATTTTTCTGTATAACGTAATTATTGTTCCTCTGGGGTTTTTATCCATCCAGATTTATGCGTTGTTTAATGAAAAAATGAAAGAAGGTATTTATGGTCGCAAAGCGAGCTGGTATAACCTGAAGCGTTTTCGTGAGAAGCATCCATCCAAACCGGTCTTCCTGATCCATTCGGCATCGCTGGGTGAGTTTGAACAGGCTAAGCCGGTTATTCGCGGACTGAAGGCAATTCGCCCCGATGCATTGATTGTCGCCAGTTTTACCTCACCAAGCGGTTTCAGTCATGCCGAGCGCCTGCCGGAAGTGGCTCTGATGATCTACTTGCCTTTCGACACTTTTTTACGCACCCGCAAATTTATTCAGAAATTGAAGCCCCAAAAGATTATTTTTGTCACCTATGAATTATGGCCAAATTTAATTATAAACGCCAAACGGCACCATGTTTCTACCTATCTGATGTCTGCCCGGATTCGTGAAAATAGTTCTAAATTTAAGCCTCTTGTAAGGGATTTTTTTCGGGCGCTCTATCGATCCCTGGATTATATTTTTGCCATCTCTGAAAAAGACCGAAAGTCCGTCCTCCGTCTGACCGGAAGCGTTCCGATAAAATTACTAACCCTGGGCGATACCCGTTACGATCAGGTAATCGAGCGGGCAAAGAGACGGATAGCAATGGATATTCCGAAGTTATTCGATGACGGTTTTATATTTATCGTGGGCAGCATCTGGCCTCAGGATGCCAAACATGTATTACCGGCAGTGGTGAAAGTTTTAAATGAATTTAGTAACTTTCGTTGTATTTTAGCACCCCATGAACCGCATGAATATGCTCTGGAAATGCTGGAAGATCACTTTATTGGTGAAAATTTTCCAACGATTCGCTTAAGTCAAATAAAAGCCACTCCTGTTCGTGAGCGCATTATCCTGATTGACCGCATTGGAATACTCGCCGAGCTTTATCATCAAGCCCGGGTGGCTTTTGTGGGTGGCGGTTTTCGAAACTCGGTACATAATGTTATGGAACCGGCGGTTGCCGGTCTGCCGGTATTATTTGGACCAAATTACCATAATTCCCGTGAAGCGGAATTATTAGTCGAATCCGGGGGCGGATTTTCATGTTTAGACGAAAGGCACATCTACAAAATCATAAAGAACTTAATTAAAAATTCAGATGCCTGCGAAAAAGCGTCTCATTCATCCCGGAAAATTATCATGGATAATATGGGCGCATCAGCCCGGACGGTGAAAGAGATTCTGGAGAATGAATGAGAATAGAGATATCGAATCTGAATTTTCGGTATAGAGACAACCCGCCTTTATTTCAGGATGTAAATTTATCAATTCCGCTCCAAAAATGGGTGGCGATTACGGGAAATAGCGGATCCGGGAAAACCTCTCTCGCAAAATTAATTTCCGGTCTCATCAAGCCGGAAAGCGGAAGGATAGTCTTTCAAAGAAATGAATTTCCGAGAAATGAATTTCCGAGGAATGAGATTCCGAATTCCAGGGTGCATTTCGGCTATCTGTTTCAAAATCCCGATGACCAATTTGTGCACTTCAATATTGAGCGTGAAGTTGCCTTTAATCTTGAAAACCGCAATGTTGACCCTGCTGTAATGAAGGAAAAAGTTAAACTGTCACTGACAGAAATTGGTCTGTTAAGGAGGAAATCAGATTCTCCGAATAATTTATCCGGTGGAGAAAAACAGCGCCTTGCTCTGGCGGGCATGATGATCAGTCAACCGGATGTGTTGGTTTTGGATGAGCCCTGTGCGTTCCTGGATATTTTTACGCAGATTCAGTTATATCAGAAAATTGATGAGTTGAGAAAAAAAAAGGTCAGTATTCTCTGGATAACACAGGAAGATCATGAGATTAAAATGGCGGATTATGTGATTCACTTGGATGAAGGGCGGGTAATTTTTACCGGCAGCAGTGAGGATTATATTAAGTATTTTGGAATGTCCGATGGCAAAGCCTGATATTAGAATAGAAATAACCGATGTTTGTCATCAATTCCATTTGAATGACCGGTTTAGACTGATAATAAAGGATCTGGCTTATTGCTTCAACGGTCCCCTGGGGCTATATGGATTATCAGGCTCCGGGAAGACGACATTATGTAAAATATTGGCAGGAATTATCAAACCGCAGTCCGGGGATTTTAGTTTAGTAAAGCTGAATGGGACATTGGCAAAACCGGCGGTGGTCTATTCACCGCAATTTCCCGAGAAAATATTTCTCGGTGTACGGGTAAGCGATACGCTAAAGCAAATAATGGCTCAACATCCACTCGGTGAAGAGATTAAGTTTCGGCTGATTGATTATCTGCATAAATTTTCTCTTGATTATCAAAAAATTGAAAATAAAAGCGGCTTTGAACTGAGTGGTGGTGAGCTGCGCCGTTTTGCGCTTGCCTTGAGCCTGTCATTGTCGCCGGATCTATTAATTATGGATGAACCGACCATCGGTATGGGTCCAAAAGGGAAACAGCAGTTATGTAGTGTTATAAAAGACTTTCAGGAAAATTATCATGTGCTGATAGTTTCCCATGATTTTAATTTAATTAGAAAAATTTGTCGCCAATTTTGGATATTACAGCATGGAAGCCTTATTTTTAGCGGTGATTTGGAAGAGTTGAATGCCCAACACGCCATAAAAGAACAGGTTGGAATTCATTCGTTTGAAAAGGTTTATTGTTTTTCAGATATATAAATAGAGGAGCCAGGGCATTTTGAAGAGAAGTAAATTCAGGCGGAAATACGAAGCGATGCACCCCGATCGCGTTGTGACGATCTCTAATATTATTTCAATTCTACGTGCTTTTATGGCATTGCCGATTATCTATTTTCTGAGAGCAGGCAAGGGTGATATTGCCTTGGTCTTTATTCTGATTGCCATCGTTTCCGATACTTTGGATGGCTGGCTGGCGCGGGTAAGTAATGAAATTACCGAGATAGGGAAAGTCCTTGATCCCATTGCCGACAAGATAGTGATTTTTAGTGTGATGTCCTTTCTTATATTCACCGATAGAATGCCGATGTTTTATTTTATTATTCTGGCAATGCGTGATTTGACGATTGTATTGATGGGGGTCTACTTACTAAACAATTGCAAGATTACACCGGTAGCCAATAAACTTGGGAAAGTGGCAGTATTTTTTACTACCGCAACGGTTCTTGCATTTATTTATTCCAATGCCGTTGGGAAGTGGATCGGTCCGATCATGTGGCTCTCCATCTTCCTCTTATTTATATCCTGGGTAAATTACGGTTATAGTTTTTTTCACCAGATTGCCTGCTTTAAAAAAAAAACCGGAGAATATGACCGAACTTCCAAACTTTCCCGGGGACTGAAAAAAACCGAATATAGCATCGCGTCGCGCTTACCGCTTCTCGGGAAATTCTTCCGTATAGATGAGGATATCCTGACCTCCATTGAAGAAACCCTGCTCGCTACTGATTTGGGCGTGGAGCTTACGGAAGTTCTCGTTGCCCGCCTGAAAAATATTGACCGAAAAAAAGCAGAAAAGCTGGAAGATATTTTAAAATCCGAAATAAAATCCCTGATTAAAACCGAGATTGAAATTTCCGAGACAGAATCAAAACCCAGGATTATTTTGTTTGTAGGAGCGAACGGCACCGGAAAAACCACTACTATAGGGAAATTGGCTTATAAATTTAAAGGTGAAGGTCGGCGCGTTTTAATGGTTGCGGCGGATACGTTTCGTGCAGCTGCTTATGACCAGCTCAAGGTATGGGCAGACCGTGCTCAGGTGGGTTTTATGGGAAATCCAAAGGGCAAAGACCCCTCATCGGTTGTTTTTGACGCCGTAAAATCGGCTCAGTCCAGGGGACAGGATGTTGTATTGATTGACACAGCCGGTCGGCTTCATACCAAATCAAACCTGATGGAAGAATTGGCTAAAATCAAAAGAGTGATTGCTAAACTGATTCCGGACGCACCTCACGATATCTGGCTGGTGCTGGATGGCAACACCGGTCAGAACGGAATTGCCCAGGCGCGGGAGTTCATGAACTCTGTCGGAATTACGGGCATTATTTTAACTAAACTTGACGGTACGGCAAAAGGGGGCGTCGTTTTAGCAATTCATCATAAATTTAATATCCCGATCCGGTATTTGGGGATTGGCGAACAAATTAATGATTTGATCGAATTTGAACCGAACAGTTTTGTGAACGCCCTGCTTTCTAACGATAATTAAAAATAGAGGGTTAAAGCATTTAAATAGC
>DPVY01000250.1 GCA_003527965.1 Fidelibacterota bacterium | reverse complement strand
CAGTGTAATAAAAGAAAAAGAAAATTTCACGGGGCAGACACGGAATATCCAATTATGAAGGAAATAGAAAAAAAAGATGAATGAAAAAGAAAAAAAGTTTGACTTACACGAGCGGTTTATTGATTATTTCGACCAAATTGTCCCCTTTATTACAGAAGACAGATGAGTTGATTTCAATACTTTTCAACAGCATTGACACAGCGAAAAAGGAAAAGGAGCGATAGCTACAAAAATACCTGGATATTGGATATTCCGTGTTGGATATTGAGTATTCAGATTTTTTATTTTTTGTATATCGACCCACTCTAAACGAGAAGGAACCATGTTAAATTGTTGGGTTCTATTCTTTAGGAATTTCCCATATCTCGCCCCCCCGAAAATCCCAGGGAAGCCGCTTCTCATCACTTTCATCCGGATCAGCGCTAAATTGTTTATCGACAAAATATATAATCGATGATCGGCATTTAAGCAGATTTTTACATCCATGGGCGATTCCCGGAGGAATCAACACTAATTGAGAATTGCAATCTCCCAACACCAAACGCATCGGCAGTTTTTTCGTCGGAGAATCTTTACGCAGATCAATTAAAATTAACAATATCTTACTCATTGGCGGAACATACCATAGATCGGTCTGGCTTTCATGAAGGTGAAAAGCCTTAATAGCCCCCGGTTCCATCTCACTGAAATTAATCTGGGCAATATCCATAGAAATTTCGCCCTCAAATTTGCCCCGATTAAGGCGGATAAGTTCAGTAAAAGAGCCTCCATCATCATTAAAGCGCTTTAATGGAATGATCCTGACTCCGGCGATAACCGGTTTTTTCGAGTAATCCTGATTTTGCAGGACTTTAATTGCTTCATCGACAAGTTTCATTTATTTCCCTCTTTTTTTAGACTGTTTTAACGGATTAAATTACATTCATAAACATAAAAAGACAAATATTGCTTTAAGTTCCCATTTACATTGCTTGACATTCCTTTGCAATGCTGGTAAATTTTTCCGGCTAATTTGGGGAAGTGTATTTTATGACAATAAATTCGGAAAATGCAAAACATGAATATTAACCGGAAAAATCAAACGCCAACGCTGAAATATTCAAACCCGGAAACATTTACCTTTTTCTGGATACTCATTTTTTTGAACGTCAGTCTGAGTCTGATTATCGTTATTATTTTTATAAATTTCTGGAAAAGCCGAGAAATTTTTAATTTTTTAACTTTTTTAATATTCCTGATAATAAATTTTATCGGTTATTATAAGACTATTATTACCAATAAATATATTCGGCTGTACTTCGACAAAAACACTAATAAAGATATCACAACATCTAATATTGAATAATCGGGTGGCAACAATTTTTAAATCACAAACATATCAATTATTTCCGGCAGACTGTAAATCATCTCTACCGATTAAAATAACCTGGAACGAAAATCAAATCCTGAAAACTGAAATCGATATTGGTCACCCTAAACAATACTATATCCATTTGACCACCAATTGCGATCCTACCCAACAATTGGTACTCTACCCAAGCCGCTTTAAAGCTATTGACCTAATTGATCTCTATATTATTCAAAGTTTGGCGATAGAGTTCTATTATCAGATTAATGTCCCTGATTACGCCCGGTATATCCGAATATTACTTTTCGAACTCCACCGGATCCGGAATCACATTAATTTTTTGAGCGCTTTGGGGTTTAATCTGAACTTTCAACGATTAACGAACCGGGCGATAAAAGACAGCCGCAATATCCAGGCTCTTCTCGAAACAATTGAATCGGTTACCTCAGTCAATACATTTTCAGGAGTTGGTGGAATTTCACATGATCTGCCCCCGGGATTTATCGAAAATGTAAATCGTACCCTGCATGAGATTGAACGGTCTTTGATATTTTATGAACGCCAATTTCAGAAAAACCGGCTCCTTATCGATTTATTAGCCGAGGTTGGCGTAATCTCCGCGAGCCAGGCAAAAAAATGCCGCCTGAGCGGACCGAATTTGAGAGCAGTTGGTATCGATCGTGATGACCGCAACAGTACTTTAAAGTCCTACTACCAGGATCTGCAATTTCAGACACACTTGGGCAATGGGACAAAAGGCAAAACAGGAGACGCCTGGGATCGATGTTGGATCCGGATTCTTGAAATTGGAGAGAGTATTAAAATTATTCGTCAAATTGTGGACTTATTAGTCATGGCTGAGGTGAATCTTTCCATTAGCCCTGCGCTTCCCCAAAAGGAAATGTCGTGGGATATTCAAATTGAAGGAGCCGAAGGATATATTCAGACTCGTCTTGTCAAAAACAGTTCGGATATCTGTTTCACCAGTAGGCACAAACTAAGTTTTACCAATGTAATAAAATATTTACCTTCCATTACGCAAAATTGTCGTTTTTCGGATATTTGCGCAATCCTTGTTAGTTTAAATTTTAATCGTGCAATCCATGTGATCAAATGATTGAACAATTCATCATCCGACTGCAACAATCAGCTATATTATATTGGTTACCCAAAATCATTATCGATGCTCTGGCCGTCTTTTTCTATGTCATTCCTTTAATCTTTGGCTGCTTGCTGATATATTCGATCATATACTATTTTCAAAATCACGCTGTTACGGCAATGACTTCGGCGGGCAAATCACCACCCCGGTATTTTATCGCAACATTAAAGTCATACATTAGTTTTTATAAACATTTATTCACTCCCATTCGGCACATCCGATTTTTCAAATCATTTGAAATACACCATTTCTTATTCATGGCTTTACTTCTTGTAAATATTACCACAATATCCTTAATACCTTTTAATCACCGGCTGCAGGGTTTTAAAGCGACCGGCGGAATATATATTTTATTAGTTGTTTTCCTCGTAAATATTGCCGGTTTTATTTACAGCGGCATGTTTCTGCAAAAATCCGTCACTAAAGTGACAATTATTCGACACTTTATAGTCTTAGCCGGCGGCTTTTTAGTCATTGGCATCGCCCTGACGTCGTTGATTGTCGCCGCCAACTCGGCAAGTCTTGACAGTCTCATCGCTGCTCAAAAAGGATACCTGCTTCGACTCATTCCCGCCTGGAATCTGTTTTCATCCCCTTTTAACCTTATCCAGGGGCTCTGTTATTTTCTCTATTTCCTGATAATATTTCAGGCCTTTACTCAGGTAAACCGCCCGATTCCCAATGATTTTTCAGATTATTATATCTCTGCTGAAAATATCAACTTAATGTTATTGTTCTCGTTCTGGAAATATAGTTTTTTAATCCTGTTTTCATTACTTTATACCGTTATTTATACGGGAGCTTTTCTGTCGCCTTTTAATAATTCAGTCCTGATTTCAAACCCCTCAATCGAATCTGCGTGGCTATTAATCAAGCTCACCCTATTCTGGGTTATTTTAATTTTCCTCAATCGTTCAATTCCGGATTTAATCCAGGAACAGATCATAAAATTCACTTACCGCCTGATAATCCCATTACAGTTTATATCCCTAACCGGTCTGATAATCATATCCATCTTCAGATAAAAAAGAGTTGAAGCCAATTTGGAAATTTTACCAATAATACTTGTATTAATCACAATCTCCGGCGCTGTCTTCTGGCTAATCGGTACCCGCCCATATATGCACATATCGGCATACGGAATCTTACAATTTGGTTTGAGTCTTATATACCTGGATTTATCGGGAGAATTACTTGCCCTGGTTAATATCTTCCTGAGCCTTTTAGTCATAATTCTTTTGATTATTTTTAATTCAGCCCGGCTAAATACAACGTCAAAGCCACTTCAATTTTTTAACTCCTCTGTAAATTTTAAAATGCTGGTTTTGCCGGCGCTTATTATTTTTATTTCGATAGCAATATTTCTATATACATTATTTACTAAAATAGATAGTCCGGTTAATGTTACCGATTCGCTGAATCAGGCGACATTTGCAGATCGGTTTTGGATTATTCTTCCAATTCTATCCATGTATTCCATGATATTAATGGTCACAATTAAAGGAGTCCTGAAAAAAGGTGATTAATATTTATTTTTACATCTTATTGGCAAGCGCTCTTTTTACAATCGGCGTCATTGGTCTCTTCCTTCAAAAAACCCGTCTGCATATATTGCTTTCAACTCAATTAATATTATCATCGGCGATTATTATCGGCTTACTTTTTTCTCAAAAATCAGGTCCCAAAGCAGAGATAAATCTTTTTATTATTGTCATACTGCTTGGAGCATTTTTTATGTTTCTAATTTCCTCTATTTACGAATACAAAAATAATCAATCTCTTAGCGACAGGGAGCTGTGATGACCTTGATCCCGGCAATCATTTTATTCATCCTGATTTTGATTTTCATCTTCATCAATGTCCGTCCGGGAATTGCTCAAAAAAACAACCGCCTTATAAAAAGTATTATTTATGGTTTCACAGGACTGTCATATATATTTCTGTTCTGGAGCATTATCCAACACAATCGGGATTTTCATCTGATTATTCAACGCCATTGGTTTCATCTTAATTCGACATCATCGCAACTCGGATTTTATTTTGATAATCTGAGCATATTCTTAGCCGTAACGTTTTTTACGATTTTGATTATTAAGTCGGTCTGCTACGTGAACAATTCAATAGAAGTTTCAAAATATTCGACTTTATTTACTAATAATATTGTACTCTTAATACTTTTTGCAGGATTACTGATAATTACAAGCGATTCTCTCTTAATATTTTTAATTGCTCAAATCGTCCTCAGCATTATGCTATTTTATCAATATCTCTACCGTCGAGCCTCTGAGGATAAATTCCAAAATGGGTTGATCTATTTTATCCAGTTAATTCTTTTTGATCTTCTTTTTTTAATCGGTGTAATGTTCATTTACGCGTCGGTAAAATCATTCTCATTTACACAGATATTTAAAGCTTTTGAAAACGGGACAATCTCACCTGTGACTCAAACAGTCTCGGGTTTTCTCTTCATTCTGGCGCTGGCGGGAAAATCCGCCCAGATCCCTTTGCATAAATGGTTTGTTATCAGTTCCCAGCTTCCTGATCGGGGTTCCCGGTATGACATCTCCCTTGAGACATTAGCTCTATCGATGATAACTTTACTGAAATTACGCCCAATTTTCTGTGATAACTGCCTGTCTTTTATGATATTTTTCGGTTTTATATCAGCATTAATCGCCATCTCTGCGGCAATCACGCTAAAAAAACCAAAGAATATTTTCCATTATCTGTTAATTGCTCAAGGCGGACTTTTTTTGGCAATATATGGAAGCGGATCTGCATCTACTTCATTGCATTATATTATCACCTTTTGTTTTGCAAATATATTTCTATTTCTTTCAGCGGCTTTTTATACCTCCGGCGGACCATCATCGTCAAAACCAGGGTATAAATCACCCTATTTCTGGCTGCTTCTGTGGGGCATAA
>DPVY01000049.1 GCA_003527965.1 Fidelibacterota bacterium | reverse complement strand
GGTCATTGGTCATTAGAAATTAGCAGAGAATTAATATGAAATTAGAGGAATTACGTATTTATCAATTGGCTATGGAAATGGGTGAGATTATTTGGGTGCAAGTGCAGAAATGGGACTATTTTTCAAAGGACACCATAGGTAAGCAATTAGTAAGAGCTGTGGATTCTGTAGCTGCAAATCTAAGTGTCCCGATAAATCGGGATGGAAGATATCATTTTAAAGAGACTAAGCAATTCGGATATTATTCGGGAGGTTCTTTATATGAAACAAAGACCTGGCTAACAAAAGCGCATAATAGGGAATTGTTAAATGATAAAAACTTTGAAGCACTTATGAAAGAAATAAATTCTCTTGGAAAGCAATTAAATAAGTATATTAAATCGATCGGTGAAATGACCAATGACCAATTACTAATGACCAATAAGTGATAATTTGAAAGGCAGTCAATGAAAAGTGATTTTTTGCTAATTGGCGCCGATGGTGGCGCTACTAAAGTTAACTGTTGGTCGATTGAAATTGATGAGTCTGAAGGCTTTTCCCTGGGATCGTTCCAGGCGGAGAAAGCTTATTCCGAATATCCAGAATATGATCCCTTATTTAAACCTGTTGATTTAAAAATTCAACTCGCAGAACGGGAATCTGGACAGATCAAGCCGACAGAAAAAGAGATTCAACAGGGTCAAGCCTATACTTCGGCATGCGCAGCTGGAATTATCGAAATTGCCCGGAAAAGCAATGCCGCCAAAATCCTGGCAGGTATTGGAATGCCGGGTTTAAAGACCGGTAATAAACGTGGAATCTCCGCCATGGCTAATGGTCCCCGGATGATCGATTATGCGGATCGGATAGAAAAACTTATTTCCGAAGCCGGTATAGAGCTTGTTATTCCTATTGCTCACATTGGAAGTGATGCCTACTACTGCGGTCTTGGTGAAGAATATGCCAGGGTGGGGCAATTTCGAAATGTGCGGAATTCATATTACCTTGGTGGCGGAACAGGCGCCGCAGATGCACTAAAACTCGACGGCAGACTGGTTTCATTAGATGATATTAAGGATTGGTTTGTAAAAGCCTGGGAAATGAAATGCCCGGAAGGAAGATCGGTTGAAAAATATGTTTCATCCAGGGGAATTCAATCGATTTTTGGCGAGTTTACCAATCAAACAGTTGCCGATTTGAATGCGCAGTCGATCTATCCGCCGCAGATAAGAGAAAAGGCGTTTAATGGAGATACTGCCGCCCTGGAAACGCTTGAAAAAGTGGCTAAGTATTTGGCCTTGTTAATCTATGAAAGAATAACGACATTGTTCGCCGGATGGCAGGGATATTTCGAATTATTAAACCCAAATCGCACTGTTCCGCAAACCGAACATTCCTATAAAAAATCTGTTTTTGATAACATTATTATAGGGCAAAGATTGGGAGATCTGTTAAGGGAATCCAAAAATGATCATGTGTTGTGGAATCCATTCATCCAATATTTGAATATGTTAATCCAGGAAAGTTCAATATTGGATGATGCCGCCCGGAATCATTATTGTCCCATGGGACAATTTTCGGAAGAGCGAATTGTAATTTCAAAATTACGCGAAGCCCCTGCTTTAGGAGCGGGTATTGACGCCTGGCTGAACTATAAAGAGGAGTTATAAAGATGTTAGAGCCAAATGTAATTCCCAATGAGGAACCTGTTTTACGCGTTGGAATTGTATTACCTGAAGACCGGTTTGATAAAATCGAGATCGAAATCCCCGCCTCACCAAAATACAAATGTATATCCGATACCCGGCATGAAGAATTACTCAAAAAAAATGATATACTGGAATTTGAGATGGATGAGAGCGTAATCTCGTTGACAGTAAACGACCGGGATATGGTTCAAAGTACCAAATGGCGTATTGAGCCGGTTGGCAGCGACTGTATAATGGCTAATAAAGCCGGATTAAAACTCAAAGGAGTTGTGGCGGGCAGGGGATTTCACTGGGTTAAAAAAATTGACGTCTATTTACCCGGCACGATTGAGCTGCGAATTGTCGATAATGTTTTACTCGTCAGTAATATTTTACCTATCGAGCATTATCTGATGTGTGTGGCGACATCGGAGATGAGCGCCGAATGTCCTACCGCTTTAATTGAATCTCAAACCATTGTGGCAAGATCCTGGATGTTGGCGAACATTGAAATGAAGCATGTAGATATTGGTTTGGATGTCTGTAATGATGATTGCTGTCAGCGTTACCAGGGAACCACATTTTTAAGTGATAAATCCATCCGGGGCGCATTGAATACTTATGGTAAAGTCCTATTGAGCGGCAACAAAATTTGCGACGCCCGTTATTTTAAAAGCTGCGGCGGTATAACCGAATCTTTTGAAAATGTGTTTGGCGATGAATCGGTTAGCTATTTGAAATCGGTTGTAGATGCACCTGAAGATTTTCAAAGTGACGCACTTCCTTTGAAGACCGAAAAAGCAGTTCGGAAATGGATCGAAGATGTCCCGCATTCATTTTGCAGCCCTCATGTCGTTCCCGAAAACGATCTGATTCGCTATCTGGGAAATGTCGATGTTGAAGGTGAATATTTTCGGTGGAGTTTACGTTATAGCCAGAAAGAAATAACCGCCTTACTCAATCTGAAACTGGATTTGGATGCCAACGTCATCCTGAATATTCGACCACTGAAGCGAGGATATTCAGGGCGGCTGACTAAGGTTCAGATCGATTATATCTGCTTAGACGGAGTACAAGAGTTTAAAATTGTCGAAGATCAATATATCATCCGGCAAGTCTTTCATGAACTGTTTCTCTACAGCTCGGCTTTTGTCATCGATATTGAGAAAGGCAAAAATGACATTCCCGAAGCCTTTATTCTGAAAGGCGCCGGTTGGGGGCATGGTGTCGGCTATTGTCAAATCGGAGCCCTTGGAATGTCGTTAAAAGGCTATTCGGCGGAGGAGATAGTTTTCCACTATTATCCCGGCTCAACTTTGAAAAAGATATATTGATACCGAATTGATTCTATACGAAAAGGATTGCAATGTCTAAATCAGAGCAAACAAAAAAGATGAAAAATCGTTCCGGTTGGTGGTGGGTACCTTCGCTGTATTTTGCCGAAGGTATTCCTTATGTAGTCGTTATGACCGTGTCGGTGATCATGTACAAAAATCTCGGAATTTCAAATGCCAAAATAGCTCTTTATACCAGCTGGCTTTACCTGCCCTGGGTTATTAAACCTCTCTGGAGTCCGCTCGTTGATATTCTGAGAACAAAACGATTTTGGATTATAACGATGCAGCTTATCGTGGGAGCCGGGCTTGGCGGAGTCGCTTTAAGCATTCCGGCACCGGATTTTTTTAAATTCACCTTAATTTTCCTTTGGCTGCTTGCATTTAGTTCTGCGACCCATGATATCGCCGCAGATGGTTTTTACATGCTGGGATTAAACCAGCATGAACAGGCCTATTTTGTTGGAATTCGATCAACGTTCTATCGCTTTGCAATGATTTTCGGACAGGGAATTTTAATAATGTTAGCCGGATTTATTGAGAGCCATACGGGTTTACAAAAGTTGGATATCCAGGTCTATTCCCAACCCGACGCCATGGTTCAGGAATTTAAAATGAATTCAGTGGATGGCTATCCTGCTTTAGATGGGGAATTACGTTTAATTAACGAACCTGAAATCTTATATATTGATACTACCCCAAAAGCAAACTCCGAGATTGATTCTCTATTAAAACTTGTGAAAGAATGGAATATATCCCGGGGACAGGTTTATGAAGATCCTGGACTCAGGAGGGTGAAAACTTCCTGGTTTACAAAGCAGCTATCCGACCCGTTGAAACACACGTTAAAAGCCCACTTTGGTGAGAAACCGATACCTACCCAACAGATTGTTGGTAATGTGGGGTTTGTCTATTTACGGCTAAGCCAAAAACCAACAACCGATAAAGATATAATTGTCAATTTTGGAAGAAGTAAGGGCGATAAATCGATCTCATTAATTGATGGGACGCGATTTGTCTTTAATCAGAACAATTGGAATAAACCGGTAGTTGCCGTTATTCAGCTGGATCAAAAGTTGCGGAGCCGGACAAATGCTGTTTTTTCAGCGAAATCAGGGAATACAAAGTTAGCCTGGTCAATTACCTTTTTTATTATAATGGCTCTGTTTATAGTCTTCTTTATATACCATAAACTTATGCTTCCTCATCCAATTGCTGATATTAGCCATAATAATGTTCAAGCCGGTCAAATTTTTAGTGAATTCTTCAAGACCTTTGCGGCATTTTTTAAAAAGGAGAAGATCGGAATTTCAATAGCATTTTTACTGCTGTTCCGGTTGGGTGAATCTCAGTTAGTGAAATTAGCCTCTCCGTTTTTACTGGATTCACAGGAAATGGGAGGTATTGGCCTTACGACCGGTCAAATTGGATTAGTATATGGAACCGTTGGCATATTGTTTCTCACTTTAGGTGGAATATTGGGAGGAATTGCCGCTTCCAGGTATGGCCTGAAAAAATGGATATTCTGGATGGCGGTTGCAATCAATGTTCCGGATGTTGTTTATATATATATGTCACAAGTGCAGCCTGACAATTTTCTGATTATTAATATTTGTGTCGCTTTTGAGCAGTTTGGATACGGATTTGGATTTACGGCTTATATGCTCTATATGATTATTGTTGCTGAAGGCGATCATAAGACCGCTCACTATGCCATTTGTACGGCTTTTATGGCGTTGGGGATGATGATTCCCGGAATGCTCAGTGGCTGGATACAGGAAATCATTGGTTATCAAAATTTCTTTGTCTGGGTTATTATCGCAACAATCCCCGGGTTCTTGTTAATCCGCTTTTTGCCGATACCCAAAGATTTTGGAATTAAAAAACAGGCAAGTTAAAAATATGAATATTTCTCGCTTTGTAATTATCAATTTTTTAATGTTTTATAATTAAATTTGGAGACTTAATATGTTATCCTTTTCCACCTGTGGTCACCCTTCGATGAACTCAGGGTGACATACGATGAACTCAGGACGAAGCGCTATTCTCTGTCATCCTGAGTTCATCGAAGGATGACAAACCCATAAAATTAAACGATTAAGTAGCAGGGAGATTGTATGGCAGGAACCGGATTTCAGACCATCGATTTTGTAATAGTGATACTGTATCTGGCGTTAGTAGCCTTCATCGGAAGTGTTTCCGGCGGGAAGCAACGCACAACCAAAGATTATTTTTTAGGCGGCTCCAATATTCCCTGGTGGGCGGTTGCTTTCGCGATTGTAGCGGCGGAAACAAGTACTTTAACCTTTATCAGTATCCCCGGACTTGCTTATGTTGCCAATCTGAATTTTTTACAGGTGACATTTGGCTACCTGATTGGTCGGATTATAGTAAGTTTCGTTTTTCTGCCGGCTTATAAAAAAGGTGATCTCACAACGGCGTATGGATTATTGGAAAATAGATTTGGGCAGACGACTCGCCGATATGCATCAATTGTGTTTTTAATAACACGAGTCGCCGCCGATGGGGTCAGGCTGTTCGCAACATCCATTCCATTAGCCTTGATTTTTAAAGCATTTCCTCTATTTGCGGGGTTGACGGATATCCAGATTTATTCAATTTCAATCATCATTATTACAATAATAACATTGATCTATACTTACACCGGAGGGATGAAAGGGATAATCTGGGTTGATGTTTTACAGATGGGCATATATCTCGGCGGTGCAATAATTGCCCTGATTATTCTCTTTAATAAAGTTCCCGGCGGATTTTTAACTGTAAATGAGTTTTCCGGTGACGTCAATAAATTTGCTCTGTTTAACTTCAGTTTTAAAAACTTTTTTTCACAGCCATACACTTTTATTGGCAGCGTCATTGGTGGCACATTTTTATCCATGGCTTCACATGGAACGGATCAATTAATAGTTCAGCGCTTATTAACGACAAAAACGCTAAAAGACAGTAAGAAGGCTTTAATCGCCAGCGGCGTAATAGTAATTATTCAATTTGCAATATTTCTGTTTGTCGGCTTGATGCTTTTTGCATTTTATAAGGGCGCTCCGATTGGTGAACCGGGCTCATCATTCGCTAAGGCGGATGAAATATTTCCCTATTTTATAATTTATAATTTACCGGTTGGAATTAAAGGTCTGATTATCGCCGGTTTATTTGCGGCGGCGATGTCAACTTTAGCAGGTTCAATGAGCTCGTTATCTTCATCGGCAATGATGGACTTGTACAAACCGACAATCGGGAAAAACAGTGACGATAAACAGGATTTATTTGTCTCGAGGATGTTGACGATATTTTGGGCGGTTGTTCTAACAATTGTAGCCTTCCTGTTTATAAGAGTACTACAATCAGTGGTTGTAATTGCCCTAAGTATTGCATCAATCACATACGGCGGTTTATTGGGGACCTTTTTATTGGGGGCGTTATTTAAAAAATGCGATGAAAAAGCCGCAATATGGGGTTTTACGGCAGGAATCATTGTGATGGTCTCTGTAATTCTTATCCCGTATTTTATGGGAGAGGAGCCGATTGTTTATTGGACCTGGTACACATTAATAGGTACCCTGACGACTCTAATAGTTGGCAATATAGTTGCATATATTCGGAGACATTAACGGATTATCAGAACAAAGATTGTTGCTGTTTCAAGCATTGATGCTAACCATTTATTGTTTTGAGTGAATAAATTTTATTGTCGACCAATTATTTTTTATGAGGATCAGGTGAAAAATGTAAGACAGCCCCAAACCCTTTCACTTTGCATGATTGTCAGAAACGAGCAGGAATTTTTACCGGATTGTTTAGAAAGCGTAAAAACGATTGTCAATCAAATTGTGATTGTAGATACCGGCTCGGATGATAACGGTGTCGAGATTGCTAAAAAATATGGCGCTGAAGTTCATTATTTCAAATGGTGCGATGATTTTTCTGTTGCTCGGAATGAATCGATCAAATATGCAAGTTGTGATTGGATTTTATGGATGGATGCTGACGAGAGACTATTGCCTGAATCTATTCCTGAAATAAAAAGATTATTGAGATATGAAAAGAAACCGTTGATCTATAAAGTACATATTCGCAATCTTATGCAAGACGGGCAGAATTATACACTTTCCAATGCCCATCGCCTCTTTAATAACCATAAAGGAATCGGTTTTTCAGGACGAATTCATGAGCAGGTATCGCCAAGTGTAAAAAAATTAAAAGGAGAAGAAAGAGATTCAAATATAAATCTTTATCATATTGGCTATAGTTTTGAGGAGGAAAAAGCAGCGAAAAAATTGGCAAGAAACCGGAAGCTACTTATAAATATGGTGAAAGAATCTCCAAATAGCGCTTATGCGCATTTTACTTT
>DPVY01000068.1 GCA_003527965.1 Fidelibacterota bacterium | reverse complement strand
TTTTGATATAAAAACAGGCTAATAGTATCCCGGGATACACCTTATAAACAACTATCTGTTTTTTTGATTTTTGGTAAGTGAATTTCTAATATGAGCTATCTAATAAACAGTTATTCGGCTGCCTTTTCTTTTTCCACATCTATGTAAGTATAATTTATAATTGGGACATTCTGTGTGATCAGATTGACCAAGCTGCATTTCATATTCAAACTGTTTAAATAAAATTAAGGATTACTTGTCCGGCTGAATAAATCTATTGGAAGCTTAAGCGGGATATGTTAAATTTTTAAAAAACACAATATATTTTATGAAAACACTTAGCATATTTATTCTGGCCCTACTCATCCTGATTGGTTGTGACCATGGCTTGGGACCGGCTGAGCCGAAAGATAAGATCACCGGCATTAGCGGCACAGTCTATTTTCAAAACTGGCCTTCAGTTGATAGTCTTAAACATTTAAGGATTGTGGCTTTTATAAATTTTCCTCCTCAGGATATTTTTACCGAACTAATTTCGGGGACAGCCTTCGCTTACCCGGCTATTAGTGATACAGGGAATTTGCCCTATTATGTTGATTCGGTTTACTATCAATTTGAGCTGGCTGCCGGAGAGTATCAATATGTTGCAGTTGCCCAGCATTATGAGACCCCGTTATTTATTGGCTGGCGGGCTGTCGGGCAATATGATACGGACGCCACGCCTGAGCCTACCGCCGTTACTGTTTTCGAAGATTCTTTGTTAGAGAATGTTGACATTAATGTAGATTTTAAAAATTTACCCGTTCAACCCTTTTAAAAATGAACATCAATCTGAAATATATATTGGTGATGATATTAGTTGGGGCGTCTTCTGTTCTTCAGGCAGCCTCTGTCAGAGGTATTATCCTCGCTGAAGATCAACAACCCCTCGTTGGTGCAAATGTATATTTGAATCATACTTTTTTGGGTACTGCCAGCAGACAAGACGGCACTTTCCTGATTGAAAATATGACCCCCGGCAGTTATCAAATGACCGTTTCCCTGATTGGTTATCTGGAGGTAACTCAAAACATCACCTTAAAGAACGGTGAGGGTAACGAACTGGATCCGGTTATTTTAAAAATCGGAGGACTACGGTCCGAGACTATTGTGGTGACTGCCAGCAAATATGAGCAGAAACGGCAGGATGTACCGGCGACTCTGGAACTTATCACTTTTAGTGAACTTCATCATCGGAACACTATTTCAGTGGCGGATGCCTTGAAATATGTATCCGGCATAAACATGAACGCCAGCCAAATAAATATCCGCGGTTCCAGTGGATATAGCTATGGCGTTGGCAGCCGGGTGCTTATGTTAATTGACGGGGTTCCCTATTTAACCGGGGATACTCGTGAGATTAACCTGGAGTCGATTCCAATCCATCAAATTGAAAGAATTGAAATTATCAAAGGCGCCGGCTCGGCTCTCTATGGTTCCAGCGCTATCGGCGGCGTAATTAATATCATCACCAAATCTATAGGCGATGTGCCGGAATTTTACGCCAGGGCTTATGGCGGAGTCTATCAAGAACCCTATTATCCTCAATGGCGCTGGTCGGACAGGAATCGCTATTTCAGCGGCATCCAATTGAATTATTCCCGCAAAATAAAAAATACCGGTTTTATGTTGGGAGCGTCCCACGATTATGATGATAGTTACAAAAGAAATGCCTGGATCAAGCGCTGGAAAATAACCGAGAAATTGCAGTTTGATTTATCTCCTGTTCAGCGCCTGATTTTTAACAGTAATTATATGGAACAAAAGCGGGGAAACTTTTTCTACTGGGAAAGCCTGGATAATGCCCTGCAACCTCCTGAAGAACAACTCCATGATCAAGTGCTGTCCAAACGTTTTTACGTAAACGGTATTTACAAACACCTGCTTGGGCATGACCGTTACTATAATGTCAGAGCAATCTGGTTTCGGAATCACTTCGAGGATAATATCGGCACAAATACCGGCAATGAAGGTAACGAGTCCCTTTCAGACTGCCTTGACCTGGAAGCGCAATATTATTTCAAAAGAAACAGGAGCGCTTTTACTATGGGCATTAACGCCGGTTCGCAACGGGTGGAATCCAATATTTTCGGGAAAGGTTCAGGCATTGGAACAGCAGCCTATTTTCAGGATGAAATTGCTGTCTCTCCGAGGTGGCAACTAACAGCTGGTGTACGACTGGATTATTTCGAGATTGATTCGCTTGGTTCCGATTTTCAGTTTAATCCCAAATTAGGTGTGGTTTTTAAGCCGCGGCTTTTTAGCGCTATCCGGTTATCTTGCGGACGCGGATTTCGGGCGCCTTCAATGGCTGAAGCCTTTACTTCCACAACTGCAGGCGGTTTACAAGTAATTCCCAATACTGAGTTACAGCCGGAGCATAGCATATCTTATGAGCTTGGTTGGAATCAGATCATTAGTCAAAACAGTATATTGGATTTGGCTGTGTTTTATAATGATTATTGGGATTTGATTGATGGCGCTTTTACAGATAATAATAATATTCAGTTCAGGAATTTAACCAGAGCCAAAATTAGTGGCATTGAAGCAACCTGGCGTTGGCAGTTGACAAGTCCGTCCTTAACAGGTCGGCTGGGTTATACTTATTCCTATCCCAGGGACCTGAAAAAAAACGAATATCTTACGTACCGACCGAGGCATATTTTTTATAATAATGTAGGCTGGAAAACAGGGCGATTTGATTTTACTCTGGATTACCGCTATTTGAAAAAATTTGACCGGATTGATGACAACTTTTCTCTGGTAATTCGGGATGCCGACAAGCGGATTGATGCTCATATTGTGGATTTGAGAATTTTATTCAGTATGCCGGGTTCCGGGGGCTGTCAAATCTCCTGTCAGGTTAATAATTTGTTACAATACCATTATGTCGACCTGGTAGGTTCCATTGCTCCCATCCGGAATATATTGTTTACCCTTGAAAAAGCATTTTAGCAAATATTACTCACCGATCGGTAGAATCTCCGTGAATATAGAAAATCCCAGGCAATTGAGAAATATTTGCAATCCGAAGTGATCAAATTTCGACTTGATTATACCATATAAAACAATTAATGTTTTCTATGACATTTATTCGCTCCCGGGTTGTGATGACTTATAATCGAAAGGAAAAAACATGGGAAAGAAAATTTATCAGATTCAGATTTCATTAAAAGGGTTTAAACCAAAGATTTGGAGAAGGATTTTAGTCCCGTCAGATATCTTACTGCCTGATTTACATAAGATTATTCAGACAGTAATGGGATGGACAAATTCTCACATGCATCAATTTGTTAAGAATAGAAAATTTTATTCACTGCCGTACGAAGATAATTGGGACGAGTTCCCAATAAATGATTATCGGAAAATAAAATTGAATTACTTTTTGAAAAAAGAAAATGATAAACTGGTTTATGAGTATGACTTTGGAGATGGTTGGGAGCATGAGATTCTTTTAGAAAAGATATTGCCCGATGATAATAATTTTCAATATCCCGAATGTCTAAAAGGGAAAATGAATTGCCCGCCCGAAGATTGTGGCGGGGTTTGGGGCTACTCTAATATGTTAGAGATCTTAAAAAATCCGGAGCATGCAGAATATGAAGAATATATTGAATGGTTAGGCGGAGAATTTGACCCTGAGCATTTTGATATTGATGAAGTGAACGAAATGCTGAAATCCAGGATTAAAGCATTTAAATAGC
>DPVY01000067.1:5320-7609 GCA_003527965.1 Fidelibacterota bacterium | reverse complement strand
TTGCCATGTTCATTTCCTTTTTTTCGAAATAGATTGAGTATGCCTTTGATCTTTTCGGGTTCTACACCGGCAAAGAATTCACCGTTAATGGAAATAACCGGAGCCAATCCGCAGGCGCCGATACAGGCGACAACTTCAAGGCTAAACATTCCATCCCGGGTTGTTTCATTGGGTTCAATCTTCAGTTCACGTTTGATGGCATCCAGTACTCTGGCAGAACCTTTGACATGACAGGCGGTACCCCGACAGACCTGAATGTGATAAGTTCCTACCGGTTTAAAACGAAATTGATTGTAAAAGGTGGCAACTCCGTAAATTTTACTCGCGGGCAGATTCAGATGCTCACCAATAGTAACAATGACATCTCGCGACAGATAGCCCTGTTCTTCCTGAACCTCTTGTAAAATTGGAATCAGGGAATCCCTGTGAGCGTTGGGGTAGTTTTCCAAAATTCTTTTAACGGCATCACTCATGTGCTACTTCCTTCTGTTGTTATTTTTCGGGCAAAATATGCCACTTTTTCGACTGCTAATATCATATCGCGATTCTCAACATATATATCAGGCGGTAAAGTCAATTTGACCGGCGCATAGTTCAATATACCCTTTATCCCGGCTTGTACCAATAGATCCGCCACGTCCTGTGCCCCGGAAGCCGGAACAGCTATAATGGCGATATTAATATTTTCCTTTGGGATAACTTTCAAAATCTTTTCATTAGAGTAACAGCGGCAACCGTGCATGACCCGGTCAATTTTATCAGGATCCCTATCAAAAACAGCGGCAATCATGAGTTTGGGTCTTCTACCCTGAAAGTAATCAATAATTGAACGCCCAAGATGTCCCAATCCGACAAGAGCCACTTTCTGCAGATTGTTTGAATCTAAAAATTCACTGATACTGTCGATTAGCTTTTCCAGATCATATCCATGCACCGGTGACCCTGAATAGCCGATGGACATTATATCACGACGCACCTGCGCCGGTGTAGAGTCCGCCAGGCTCGCCAATTGTTTAGAATAAATATTTGTTTTTCCAATATTTTTAAAGGAAATCAGAATACGCCTGTACAGGAGTAGCCGTTCAATATTTTTTTCGGAAGTTTTCATCTATTCTCAATCACCTGTGATTATTTTAACGCTGTGAATTTATTCACAATATGTTTACAGAGCAAGGAATATTTTTAGTAATCGTTCCCAAATTCAATTTGGAAACGAGTTTTATATGAATCCGGGTGCAATAGTTGTTTATTCCACCCAATGAATTGGGTGGCTAACCTTTCAAAGATGATAATTCTTTGGATATTAAGACATTTAAAATGTTAACCACTGGCTTTAGCCGGCGGATCAGAAAAAGCGCCAGCCTTATATCACGCTTTTCCCAACAGGACTCCTTGCTATAATAGTTGTCTTGTAGTTGTATCGTTTTCCATGCACCTATGCACCAATTCAACTAATTCAACCAATTCAACCAATTCAACTAACCTGTCCCGGGTAACGATGGAATTTAGGAACGAGTACTAAAACTAGAAATCCCTGTTGCGCACAACAGGGATTTCTTAATCTTTATGTATCGATTTACGATTTTATATGACTTCCCCGATCTTTTTTTCCAGGCTCTGCTTGGCTTGCATGCCGACGATTTGAGTGGCAACTTTACCATCTTTGAAAATTAACAATGTGGGAATACTCCTGATACCATATTGCTGGGGAATCACCCTGTTATTTTCTACATTTACTTTACCAAATTTCATTTTACGGTCATATTCTTTGGACAGTTCCTCAATAATTGGGGCAATCTTTTTACAAGGCATACACCAGCTCGCCCAGAAATCAACCAGCACCGGCACATCTGATTTGATCACTTCCTGTTCAAAATTTGCATCAGTAAATTCTAACATGACTACTCCCTATTATTGTGATAATAATGAATTCTTTTTGACAAACAGACTATTTATAATACGAAATGTACTCGATATATTTTTCAATCACAACGCTTAATTACGATGATTTCAGCCATTGAAATATTTCCGGCAATGTCGGTCGTTTTCCGTACATCAGAATCGCTGTCCTGAATATCTTCCCGGCGACGATCATCATAAGAATAGCCGATATAAATAATATTGTCGAAGTGCTTAGCAACTGCCAAAGGGGAGGAATTTCAATGCCGATTAACAATATCATAAAAAACGGAGTGACAAAAGGAATATGGGCTAAAATTATAGTCACAATGGAAGTTGGATTGACGATAACATAAGATGACATAAGCAGAGGAATTACCGAAATAAACG
>DPVY01000067.1:0-5026 GCA_003527965.1 Fidelibacterota bacterium | reverse complement strand
AGAGGAATTACCGAAATAAACGATATTATGGATACAAGCTGCTGCGCATCCTGTTCCGATGTGAATATGGCTCCGATCGCTGAAAATATACTTGAGTAGAACATATATCCCAGCACAAAATAGACAAAGAAATAGGCAAAATGATAAGAAGATAGAATATCCAACCCACGATACGTGGAGATCGCCGAACCACAAATCATATAAAATGATAATTGGGTCAATCCCAACAATCCAAGACCAAGTATTTTGCCGCTCATCAATTGGTTCGATGTCACTGACGACAATAGAATTTCAACCAGCCGGTTTGACCTCTCTTCCAGCACACTTCGCAGCAATACCTGAGAAGACATCACAATGGCAAAATAGAGCATCAAAACAAAGATAAATGGTAAAATATAAGAAAGCATTTCACTCGATTGGGTCTCCTTGCCGGACTGCCCGACTTCAACCGTTTCAAAATCAACTCGTTTAGTTAACTCCTCTACGATTTCCCGATCAAGACCGGCGTCTCTAACCCGTCGTTCTAATAAAACCGAATTTACCACCGACTGTATTTCACTCTGATTCTTGTAGTTGCCAATATATCTTGAAAAATATTTAACCCTATTACTCTGTAAAACATCTTGCGGAATATAGAGGTAAGCATCAATAACCGAAGAATCCAAAAGCGCCGAAGCATTCGCCAGGTTTGCATCGGTCGATGAATTATTCAATAGGATTACCTGATATTTAGATTGCCCGTTCTTTAATTTAAACCGATCATAAATAAGCTCTTCAAATTTTTCACCGAATTCTCCGGTAGCGTCAACGAGAGCTACTAATTTTATTTCTGAGCCTTCAATGTCAATAAGCAGCCCCGGTAAAAATATAGACCCTATCAAAATTAATGGAATAATCAAGGTGGATATAATGAACCACTTTGAACGAATCCGGTTTAAATATTCCCACTTGGCTATGATAAAAATATTTCTCATGAAGCCACCCTTCCCTTTACCTGATCAATAAATATCTGCTCCAGGGAAGGTTCAACTATATCCACATGAGTCACTATCACCCTGGCAATGACTTTATTGAGAATACTGTTAATGCTGCTATGCGAATTCAACGTTCCGGACAAACGGTCACCGGACAATTCCCAATCAGGCAGGATGAAATCGGCTATCTGGCTTTTATCGCCTTCAAATTGGATTATAAACTTTTTACTGCTATAATTATTTTTTATATCTTTCAGATCGCCGTGGAGAACTTTTTTTCCGTTATTAATGAGACAAATCATATCGCATAGTTTTTCAACCTGCTCCATCTGATGTGTCGAAAGTATGATTGTTTTCCCGGACGCCTGAAAATCCTTTAGAAATTCCTTTAGTACCAACTGGTTAACCGGATCCAAACCGGCAAAGGGTTCATCCAGGATCAACAAATCCGGCTGGTGAATAACGGCGATAATAAACTGGACTTTCTGCTGGTTCCCTTTTGATAGTTCTTCTATTTTTCGCTCTGCGTAATTGCTTAAATTAAACTGTTCAAGAAAATAATTTGTTTGTTTTGCCGCGACAGGCTTTGACAACCCCTTTAATGTCCCGAAATAGATAATCGTGTCCTTAAGTTTCATCTTCTGGTACAAGCCCCGTTCTTCGGGTAAATAACCAATCCGCCGGTAATTTTTCTGTTCGATAGGTTTTCCTTCGATACTGATTTTACCGCTATCGGGCTGAATAATGTTCATAATCATGCGAATTACGGTAGTCTTTCCGGCACCGTTGGGCCCCAAAAGTCCAAACACCGCCCTATTTGGAATATCAAAACTTAATTCATCGACTGCTACAGTTTTATTAAATACCTTTGAAACGTTCTGTAATGTAATCATCGTGACTTATCTTTCGAGGCTAAAATCTGGCAGGTTGAACCTATCACATGCTTTAAGCTATTGTTATATATTGGTGATCTTCATTTTCTTTTGATCTCAGAACAAGCCCGCCTGACTGAAAAGCCGTTCGTACGGGGAACACCGATTGTTGATATTTGAAGTATATTTGGTAGTTTGTTTTTTTCAATTCGCTTCAATTTACACATCGGCCCACATTGCTTATAGGTAATGTTAGATGTTCGTATTAGTCATCCATTAATTCATTTATTTCTTTTTTTAATCCCGGAAGATGTCTTACAATAATTCCCCAAATTATTTCGTCAGAAACAGAATCATAACCGTGAATAATTCTATTCCTTGTATCCACAATTTTACGAGCATTTGTTATTCTGATAGAATCGTCTTTGTCTAAGATTCTCTTTAAAGCTTCACCAATGATTTCAAGATTTCTTTCCACTGCCCTTTTGGTTCTGAGATCATTTATAAATAGTTCATATTTTCTTTCACCATCGCTAAAATAACTTTCAATTTCTTCTATTGATAATTTTATGTCAAATAACCATGTTAAAATTTCATTATCCATAAATTAATCTCTTTGATAAGTTAATAGATTTTTTCAAGAAAGGATTTCTAATCGATTTTTCTTCCAATAAATCAATTTTCCTTTGTAATAAATCTTCTAACGAGAATTTAAAATCAAAGTAATTATCAGCATATTCAATTAATTCAATATTCTTAAATGTAACAATAAAATCAATATCACTCTCATTGTTAAATTTATAGGTTAAAGCAGAACCAAATAAATACAACTTCGCAACTTTATATTCATTGCAAAGCCTTCTTATTCTGTCAATATTTCTTTCAACTATATTCATAACTCAAATATACAAAATATCAATTGATTGACAAGTATTACAGCCAGATCTGATAAAAAGATGGTGGGTTGAACCTCTCGCATGCTTTTAGTTATTGTTATATATTGTTGATCTTCACTTTCTCTTGACTTGCGCTTATCTTTCCAGAATGTGAATTAGCATAGAGCCCAATTCACTTATGTCCATCAAACCGTGGATTTTCTCTGCCCCCGGTCCTTTTGCGAAAACCGGACAAAAATTCGCCGTATGGTTACCGGTAACAAATTTTAGCCGGGTCTCACCTTTTCCATTCGGATCGTGGGTCAGAAATACACCACCGGTCTCGTTTATACCTGCGACAATAATCAGTACTTCCCGGTGATTTTTTTGATATTCAAAAGCCCAGCGGATAGCATCGGTAAAATCCCGCATCTCCGCCAACAAGCCATCTTCATCGCGCTCATGACAACGCCAATCAATTTGTGAACCTTCCACGACCAGAACAAAACCACGATCATTGTTATCCAGAACGTCAACGGCTTTTTGGGTCATCAATTTTAGCGATAGACTGCGCAGATTAGCTTTTTTTAACGCTTCGGCGGCAAAAAGTCCCAGCAATTTATCACATTTATCAGACTCCAATACCGCAAGTTGATTTTGTTGGTAAATGACGGTATACTTATCGTCTTCCATAATTTTCATCAGGTTTGTATCAGCAACCGTATTCCATTCAAAAAACCGGCGTCCGCCACCCAACAAAACATCAACGCCTGATGATGCTATTTGATTGGCTATGTCAAATTCCCGTCCCCAGATCGGCGTATGAACCATAAACGCCGCCGGCGTGGCGTAGGTAATGCTGGTCGTGGCAATAACTCCGGTCGCCATTTTGCGTTTTTTCGCAATTTCAAATACTGTCGGAATATTCTCACCCTTTTCATTGATACTGACAGCGCCCCGTTTTACCTTAATACCCGTCGCAAGCGCTGTCCCGGCAGCCGCAGCATCCGTAATCCATTGCCCGCCCCCTGGATCAGTTCTCATTAAAGCGCTAACGGGAAACTCAACAAAAGGTGATTTTTGATTATTATAATAATCGGCAGAGATATGTCCAACGCCCATCCCGCTTCCAATGAAAAGGATAATAGATTCAGGACTTTTCTCCGAACAACTTACAAGAATCATACTTGAAAGTAAAAATACAAATAAGGATATTTTGAGTGGCGTTATTTTACAATAATTTTTATGAATCGTCTTTTCCCCACTTTTACGATAAAATCACCAATTCCCAGCTCAAAGTTAATGTCGGTAATTTTTTCATCATTTACCCGGACGGCGCCTTGCCTGATAAGCCTCTTGCCCTCGCCATTCGAAGCCACAATACCGTTATCGGTTAATATTTTGACCAAAACCGGAAAATGACCTTCAGATTCTATCATAATCTCAGAGATATCGTCAGGCAACTCTTTTTTACTGAAAACCTGTTCAAAGGATTGCCGAGCCTGTTCGGCGGCTTCATCATCATAGTACATCGCTACAATCGTGCCGGCAAGTTCCTTCTTAATATCCATCGGGTTCAGGCTTGTGTTCTGCAGTCTTTGCCGGACACTTTCCAGTTGCTCCAAATTATAGTCAGTTACCAGCATAAAATATTTTTCAATCAGAGTATCGGGAATCGACATAATTTTTCCAAACATTTCCGGCGGCGTCTCATCTATTCCAACGTAATTCCCCAGGCTTTTACTCATTCGCTGGGTTCCATCGATTCCCTCAAGAACCGGTAATGTCAAAACCACCTGGGGCTCCTGATTATATTCGCGCTGGACATGCCGGGCTGCCAGCAGATTAAATTTCTGCTCGGTTGCTCCCAACTCCACATCACTCTTAATTGCAACGGAATCATATCCCTGCATCAGAGGATAAAAGAATTCATGCAGACTGATTGGAATTCCCTCTTTATATCGTTTTGTAAAATCGTCACGCTCCAGGATTCGGGCTACGGTAAATTTAGCGGCAAGATTCATTATCTCATCAAACTGCATTTTAGCAAACCACTCACCGTTATAATAGACTTCCGTTTGACTACGATCCAGAATTTTGAAGAATTGCTCCTCGTATGTTTTAGCATTTTCCATCACTTTTTCGTATGTCAGGCGGGGACGGGTTTCGCTTTTCCCGCTGGGATCTCCGACCATTCCCGTATAGTCGCCAATGATTAAGACGACTTTATGACCTAATTCCTGAAACTCTCGCAATTTCCGGATCCCGACGGTATGACCCAGGTGAATATCAGGCGCTGTCGGAT
>DPVY01000014.1 GCA_003527965.1 Fidelibacterota bacterium | reverse complement strand
TTTAGATCATTTAGTTCTTTTGAATTGAAGTGAAATTCTTCCGACCAACTTTTTTGATCCATCTCAAAAAAATCAGAAAAGGACATCTTTAGTTCGTGTAGAATTTCCACAATCAAACGATTTATCTTTTCTGTTCGCCATTTTGGTAAATGGGCTAAAGCCATCCAATAGGCATATTGTTGAATATCACTCATTAAATATCGCCCCCTACTGTTTTTGCTATTACTAATGGCGCAATTTTCTCCGCCCCTAATTTAGTAAAATATTTTCCGATTTCTTTAATAGTTGCGCCACTATCATAAATATCATCAATTAACAAAATCTTTTTATTGGTAATTTCGGATTCATTCTGGTATAAAAATACATCTTTTACATTATCGTGTTTCAAGACAGAGTTTTGAAATATTTTTTGAGGTTTTGTGGTCGTTATTTTTACAAGCTTGGGTGATAATGGGAATCTCAATGTCCGCGCTACTTTTTCTGCAAAATTCTTCACCAGATCACCGGACTCTGTTGGCGGAACATATACGACAAGATCAAATTCCTCGTTTTCAAATTTGTGTCGGAATGCCCTTAAAGTTTGTCTCAATAAATGGTTGGGAAAATCACCGCCGTTTTCATATTTACAACGGTGTATTGCCGCGCCAACATTGGATATGCCGTAATATGAACATGCGATGCCGTTGACGATATTGGAATTATTTGTTTCAACTTCCAACTCGGGAAAATAAGAATCCCTGAATTCATTAATCATTTTTTGCCGGTATTCAGAGAGATTGTAATGAAGGTCTTTTCCTAAATCATTATCACATTTCCCACAATGATTGACAGTATCGTCGCCAAGATAGCGACAGAGAAAATCCATTCTACAGGTTGAGGACTCGGAATAGGATATTATCTGTTCCAGTTCAGCCATCTTGAAATTCCGAAGTTCTTCAAAAGGTCTCGTATCAAGTTGAGGTGCGCCATACTGATATTCGTATTTTTTACTTCTGCCATACATCACTTCTTTAATAATGCCCTGGTCTATCAAATCTGCTCTAATTACCCGTACTTGTGTCTGAGTCAGGTTTGTTGTGCGCATTAAATTCCATTCGCTCATCGGTTCTGTTTTCAAGGCGTCAATAACTCTTTCATATTTTTTCATTGACGGACGACTATTGTTGATAAAATGTTCCGGCAATTCCTTATCACCAGGGTTATATAATAAAACAATTCTCGTCGGTAGTCCATCCCGTCCCGCCCTTCCGATTTCTTGGTAGTAATGGATGGGAGATTGAGGTATTTGTGTGTGAACAATAAATCGAATATCCGGTTTGTCAATCCCCATTCCAAGCGCATTGGTTGAAACGATACATTTCCATCTGTTCTCAATTAAACCGTTCTCAATGTCTTTTCTGGATTCTGAATCCAAACCGGCATTGTAGTTTGACGCACTTATACCGGCAAATTGCAGCCAGGAAGAAAATAGATCGGTATTGACTCTTGTTCCGGTATAAATCAGACCATTTCCTTCCTGCTTTTGAAGAAATCCTGCCAGCCATGCCATTTTGGATTCTTCATTATATATTTTGACT
The DNA here is from genome assembly GCA_003527965.1 of Fidelibacterota bacterium. GTDB lineage: Bacteria > Fidelibacterota > UBA2242 > UBA2242 > UBA2242 > DPVY01. The sequence continues at coordinate 14,638 of DPVY01000014.1, read as the reverse complement.
ACACTTAAATGGAAATTTTCCCGTAGTAGATTTCCACGAATAAGAGTAACATTGTCTCCAATTTGTGTTCGTACGTCTTCTGCTACTCTTTTAGTGGCTGTTGCTGTTGTTGCCAATACCGGGAAATTTTGCGGGAGCAATTTTACCAAACTGACGATACGACGAAAGGCTGGTCTGAAATCGTGCCCCCAAATAGAGATACAATGGGCTTCGTCAATTACCACCATCGAGATTTGCATATTGCGAACGGCTTCCAACCATTCCTGGTTTTCCTGTCGTTCGGGGGCGATATAAAGGATTTTGATTTGTCCGTTTTTCGCTTTTTCCATTATTTCAGTATTTTCTTCGGGCTCTTGCCCGCTATTCACGCATTCAGTTGGAATACCGATTGATTTTAAGTATTTAACCTGGTCGCGCATCAATGCAATCAAGGGTGAAAAGATTATTGTCAGACCGGAAAATTGAGTAGCAGGGAACTGATAGCAGAGAGATTTGCCGAAGCCGGTTTTTTCGATTAAAAGGATTCTTTCACCATTTAGAATTCTCTTGATCGTTTCCCATTGGTCGTCATAAAAATGACCAATGTTAAATATTTGTTGGAGTTTTTGTTCTGCCTGGGAACGGTTCATATTTCTTACTTTAAAGCAATTTTCATAAGTTTTGTCCTATTGTGGGAAGGTTGCATACTATGATTGTAAACATAAAGTTAAATTATAGAACATTTCTTTTGTCTCAAAGAAATTAGACGGGTTATAGATCATATGTTGAGTAGATTTAATCCATATAGCATTCTGAAAAATCACCTTAAATTTACTCCGTATTTACGACGGAGTTTATCGACTACATTTAAGCATGTCAAGTACTTTGAAATTTGAAATTCTATTTTCTTTTCCGTTCGATCCACCCGATAATCCCGGGAAGAATAAATACGGTGGTGATGAAGCAGGCGCCTACCCCGATTAAGAGCGCGGTTCCCAGACTCCCATATCCCCGCCAGAGAGAAAACATCAGCGACCCGAACGCCAGCATTGTCGTCAGTGAGGTAAGCAAAATGGCTTTTCCCGTGCTTGCAAAGACAGTCTTGACGGAGCCGCGTCCCTCTCTGCGCCAGCGATGAATGATGTGGACGCCGTCATCTATGCCGATGCCGATTATCAACGGTATCGCCATTACATTTACGACGTCCAACTGTCTGCCGATTAAATGCAGGATTCCCACCATCCAGACCATTCCCGCCATAAGAGGGATCATTGCTATGAGAGCGTGCCTCACATTCCGGAAATCAATCAATAACAGTACAAAAACCACGAATATTGTCAAAATCGCGGCGTTGCGCCCATCCCTGCCGATGACGTCAATCAGGGCCCGGAAGACAGGCGGGAAACCGGTGGCGCGTTCACTTATTTCCGCCAGATCATCGGTAAGGCGGTAAAGCAAAAGAGCATCCTGCCAGATATTGTCAGCGGGCAGCACCGTTATCAGGAAAAGATTGCGGTCTTTATTGGCATACCGGTCAACAATGGACACCGGTAAATTTTCCAGGAAAATCGGATCGGTATTCGCCATTTGCAGAACATTATCTTTGAAATAGTGAAAATAATCCTTCTGGAAAGAATCCGCTCTCAACAGAATATTTTTATCTCTACGATTTAGAATCGATTCCAGCCTGCTGAAAACAGTATTATTTTCGCTTTCGGCGTACCCGACAATTTCCCCGCATTTTTTATCTATTTTGTCCTGACCGCCGGTAAACGCCAAATCCTGCAGCTCGATGATGTTCATTTTTAACCGATTCAATTCTTGTTTTAAGGCGTCAAACATATTTTCCGAAAGCAGCGGCTGACAATCGACGACTGATATCAGCCGCCGAATTTCCTCTATGTGAGGGCGCCTTTTTGCCTGCTCCTCCGGCGACGGCAGATAGAGTGAAATACCTTCCACTACCGCCACGGAAGAATAGTCCCGGACAACATCAGTCAGCCGTCGCGACTCCTCCACGCTTTCGGCGACGAGATAGGCGAAATCCATACTAAGGTCAAATTTGTCCAGAACGGTATCCTGCAGCGCAATACTAGGAATTCCCTCCGGTTCGACGTCCATATAATTATAGTTGAAGGTAATATTTATTGCCGACCAGGTTAGCAGCCCGGTAAGCATAATTGCTCCCAGTAAAGTAAACATGTACCGCTCTTTTAAAAACAGAGCCGCTTTTCCCAGAAAAACAAAGGAGATATCGCTGGGTATTGTCTGCCGCACAATGCCCTTTTTAGCCGTCTGTTTTTCCCGGCGGCGCTCACGCAGTACCAGCAAAGTCGGTAAAAGTATAAATGTCACAGCCACAACCGCCAGTAAGCCGATTCCGGTAATCAAGCCCATTTCGCTCATTACCCGTGATTCACCGATCATCAGTGCGAAAAAGGCGCAGGCGGTGGTAAGCGCTCCGGTCATTATGCCTTTACCGGATTTCAGGAGGCATTCTTCGGTAGCCTTTGCGATGGAATAACCTAAAGCCCGCATTTCCGTAAAACCGGCAATAATATGAATCGAAAAGTCAATCCCCAGCCCAATCAATACGACAAAAAACATAAGAGTCATTATGTTTAAAACCGGAACAAGTATTGCCGATAATCCTGCCGCCCAGATCAATCCGATTAATAAATTCAGCAAAGCCAGAACGGGAGCTACCCACATGCGGAATGAAAGGATCAATAAGACGCCGATGGCAATCATGGAAATTATTGATGTGTATTCCACACCCTGCGTTCCATAGACCATCTCATCGCGCCCCATGGGGATAGTTCCCGTTAGTCCCGCCTGCACTCCGGGAAAATCTTTTAAAGTTTCAGTTACTACAGACTGGACCGCATCGGTGCCTTCCACCATTAAAAAGGCTTCCATCATGCTGAAATTCGGAATTACATTCAGGATGAGGGCTTTCCTATCGTATGAGATAAAATAGGGTTCGCCCACAAGTAATTTGTCTACCGCCGAATAAACTTCTCTTTGAGGCAGTTCTTCTCCCGACAGATAGTTTTCCATAACTACGAGCCAGTTTTCAATTCCGTTTAAAAACCGGTAGGCGCCGTCTTCCTTTTCCCGGCTGCTCAGAGACTTATCGGTTTCTATATATTCTTTCTCAAAACTGTTATTGATATTCGTCAGTAACGGCACCAGGTTTGGATCCTGGAATATATCCCGCATGTTTTTTAAGTCCGATTCCTTAATTAGCGCAAAACCGTGATTGCGGATAAAATCCACATCCTGTTTGTAATCCACCCGGCGTACATAGACCTTTTTTTCAGTCTTATTCTTCGGGTTTGTGATGGGCACCAGCAGTTTTGGAGCAATATTATCCGCAAATGCTTTTATTTTTTCTTCTTCGCCCTGTACCACAATAACAATACTTGATGCTGAGTTAAATTCATCTAAAATACGATCGAATTCAGCGGTACGCTTATCGCCTTTCGGGAGCATATCCGACCATTTGGGCGTTATTTGAATTCCACTCGCTAATATGATACAGACAATAGTTACGGCTATGACGAGAATTAGCATTTTCCATGGATAGTTGGTCTGCAATTGAGCCAGTTTACGTAGAATTTTCTCTCTCATTTTCTGCTCCCTCTGTTTATCGGGTAGATTATTTCAATTTTAAAAATAGGCTCTTAAGCGCACCCTGCCGCCAAACTCCTGATAGCCGAATTCATCGGTATCTTTGCCGATGAACAGGTTGCCCATTACACTCAATTCCACATCCTGGAAAATCCGGTAGATCAGTTGCGGCGCGATGACGGCGCTTTTATCATCCAGGTTGGCGATGCCGAAAATACTCACATCCAGCAGATCGCCCATAGGATACATTGCCAAAGCAAACAGGTAGTTTTGATTCAGGCTTTTACGTTCACCGGCAAAATAGATCAGGTAATCATCAAACGCGGTCTGATTCGCTTTAGCGCCAAGATCGCTGTGGTAATATTCAGTTAGCAGATAAAGTGAATTTTCAAAGGTATAGTTTATGCCGACGACAGTCTCATATTTCAGATTATCGCTGTAATCCAGACGATGGACCGCCGTTTCAGTGTGGACTCCTATTCCGAAAAGCTCACCCTCCAGGTTCATGCCGTAGAGATCGTGAGTTTGAACGGTCGTTGCAAACAATCCGGTTTGAGTAAGTTGGCTGCGGCTGTACACGGCTGAGAGATCGAACTGACCAATCCCGCTTTTCAACTGATAATACTGCACGGTTTCATCCCGGGAATTTTGGAGTTGCAGGATTCCGCTTAATGTGGTCCGGTATCCCAGGGGAATGGATAGTTTTATCGCTGAAATGCCGGTGTTTTCATAGGTTGGGTCCATGAGGTCTTTCAGGTTGAAAATATCTGTCGGGTTCCAGGCATAACCAACACCCGGTGAAATTTGCTGCTTGCCCAAAGTAAGATCAAAGAGTTTGTGGTGAAACTCCATGAACATATTGTCGATAAACAGGGAATCCGTGAGGGCGTAAGGAATATAGGATAATGTGTCCCAACCAGACATATCAGAATTTGGAACAACCGGTCGAAAACCGGGGTCGAGAAAATCCAGAAAATTCAGATTTGTCTGGCCGTTATACTCCTTATAAATCAGGTCCGCGCTGATCCGAATATTGTCGGATGGGCTGGTATCCATATCGAGACGCAACTTATTGTAGCCGAAATACATTGATTTGCCCGGTAACTTTCCATAATCCCCTTCGCCTTCATAATAGCCAAACCAGTCCGGTCCGGCAAGAAGTGAAGCGCTGATGATTAGCAAAAAAAGTAGTCGTTTCATAAGAGTCTCATTTCGGTCTATTTTTTCAAATTCCGCTCGCTGAAGAAGCCTTTATCAAATTCAACATCATAAGTAATATTAACATATTCCATGACGGTTTCGGTCAGGTCGAGATTATTTCTCATCACCATTTTCATGGGAGTCAGGATACCTTCAATAGTGCGAATATCCTGAAGATACAGGGTTTTTGTAAAAACATTTTTTTCATCGTAATAATCTATCTGAATCGGGAAGAAATCAGTGACACGTACCCAACATATCATTTTACTATAAGAAACATCCTCCGATTTTGCCTGAAGTTCCAGTTTAAAGCAGCGTACTTTATCGACTTTTTCAATGCCCTTTAATAAGGGTTTAAAATCTGTTTTCCAGCTGTCCCCGGAACCCATGTCTTCATAAGTGAAATCGGATCCCTCGAACTTCTGTTTTTTGGCGTGTGACGCCAGTTTACGTACTCGACCGGTGCGGCGGTTATACATCCAGATATTGTCGGAAAAATCGGTCATCAGCAGGGCGTTGCCTCTGACCCGGGAGGGTTCCAAGTAGCGCATGAGTGACGACTCGCCGCGATTGCCCATGTAGGTTTCGTATTTGAAAGTCCGTTTGTTGCCGGAAGTTGTTACAATCGTCTGCTCCATGACGCCCTGGGCGTTTTCGGGATTCATGTGGTCGATGATCTTATCCAGAATTTCAGGACCGGTAGGATCGGCAGCGGTCAGGGATGTCATGATGATTAGACAAAACAGTAACAGGCGTTTCATGTCATGTTCCTTCGGTTTTGGGTTTGAGTAAACCGTTCAGAAAAATATCTTTGGTGATTGTTTTTAATTTTTCTTTATCATAATGATCGCGATTAATGAAATAGTGCAAACCGATTCCATCCAGGGCAGCGAAAAGGATAAATGTCACATGCTCCGAATCGAGCGGCTTAAAGATACCGGCGGCGATGCCTTCATCCACAAGGGGTTTTAAGATATCGTACATTTCACGTAATACGGCGCTGAAAGATATTTTTCCGGCGCCTTTGAGTTCGTCCCGGAAACCCTGTAGGAATATTTCCAGAAAGATCATCCAATCCTGACCGTGCTCGTCTTTTATAAGTTGATCGAGGTAATCGTATGAGTAGTCAATGACTAATTCGATTTTTTTTACCGGTTCCATTGGCACATCGATCAACTGTGAATAGCCAATCATCATTTGATCGAAAAAATTCTCGAATACGGCTTCGAAGATATCTTTCTTACTGTAGAAATATTCATAGACCGTGCCTTTACCGACGCCGGCTTTCTCGGCTATTTTTGCGATTTTGCCGTTGCTTACTCCATCGTGAGCAAAGACTTCGATAGCGGCGGTGATGATGCGTTTGCGTTTTTCTTCATCTTTGGGTAATGGCGCCATTTATATTGTCCTTATCAATTATGACCGACTGGTCGGTCGGCTATAATATAATTGCTGTTTTTTGGAAAGGCAAGAAAAAGAAAATGGGGTGGGGGAGTATTGGATTATTGATTTCGTGCGTACTATATTTGATGAGCGGAAATGCAATGATTGTTATTGTATAATCGACAAAAATTGAAGTTTTCTAAAAGTATCGATTATAAGTGGACAGAAATTGGGCAGGTTTAATCTGATAAAGTAAGTAAAAAAGAGAAAATGGAGTGATGCAGAGAAAAAACATCAAAAACCTCTTCCTGATTTCAGTAAAATTCATACGGAACTTAAAAGACGTTATAAATAAAAACGGGTTGTAATCAACCTTATAAAATTGCAAATAGCTTTAAAAATAGAAAAACTGTCAGAAGCAAATTAATGCTTATTATTGAAAGTATGATGCTATTACTTAATCGTATTTTTTTTGAAAACACTGTATGGGTCTTTTCAATATTATCAATTCCTTTTATAACATCATTCCGTAAATTTTGAACAGATAGTGCTATTTCAGATATTTTATTTGGTAATCCATCAGAATTTTTAAGCAAGATTTTAATATTTTCATTTATGCTGCTTAATTGTTCTAATACAAGATGAATATCCGACTGAATATCATAGTCACCAATTCTATTGACAATTTCAGTTTCCTTATTAACGAATTTCTCAGTTTTATCGATGATTACAGCACTTATTTTAATCACCTCATCAACACGATGCTGAGCACTATCTAATAAATTCGCTGAATCTTTTATTTTTTTTAATTCGTTCGCAATATCAAGAATTGCTTCTTCGGCTTCAATTACTTTATCAATCTTTGTCATGATACAGCTCCTTTAATATTAATAAATGATTGGATACCCTGTATTTGCCTTAATGAACCAGCAATTAATATTTTTTCCATATTTGTTAGAATTTCTATATTCCCGTACTCTGGATTTAACGAAATAAATTTCCTTATGAATGAGGATGTTCCTATTTTTCTTAGGATATAATCTAAACCTGATGTCTCTAATAAGGGTCTATAGATTTGTATTTCTTGGACAACATGAATCAGCATTCCATCTGGTTCTAATATTTGCTGATATTGCTCTTCCAATTGATTAATCAAGGCCTTTAATTCTTGATAAACACTATCATTATTTTCTGTCTTACTTCTTGCTCTTGCGCATACCGACAATGTTCTCAACGCAGTATTTGTAGGATCTTCGTCAAGCATACGTCTTGAAGTACCTATTAATCTTTTTATTTGTTCTAAATCAGAAAGTTGGTTTAAAATCTCAATAATTGCGTCAAATCCAATCTCATCAAATGGTAGATTAATCCACTTTTTTAATATATCTGAGAATTCAGATTCTTGTAAATATGCTAATATTGTTTCTCTAAACTGTTCATCTGATTTAAAATATCGACATATTTCTGCCATTGTCCGTAGTGCCTGTTTTCTTTTCTGAGCAATTTCATCATATACAAAATCAATTAATACATTGAGAGATAGCTTTATAGCAGTCTGTAGATCATCTGCATTAATTTTTTGTGTAAGTTTGTTTACTTCACTTTCAACTTTGTAGTTTAACAAGTAATTATAAAGATTTTTCTTGATATCTGACGGAGCTAAATTTTTCGCTACAACCTGAAATTTACGAAAATGCCAATCAACAGAGTACTCCTCAACAATACCAAGAATTACTAACCGAAATATTGCTTTCTCAGTATTACCTCTTGCAAAATTATTCCCAAAATCAATATCTCTTGTGTTGGTCGAATTAACTTTCATCTCAGAAATTATGGGGTAAAGATCAGTCATCCAAAGATTATATGTTTTCCTTTTTTCCAAAGTTCTATCCTGATATGAATTGTATAGTAACCACATCTGAATTATTAGATCACCTCTATTTTGTTGTTTAATATCATTTATCTTAGCAACAACTTGCTGGTGATCTCTGTTAAACAATAAACTTTCCGCTTCTTCATAATTATCATCACTATAAATGATGAAACAATGTGCATTTTTACTATCTCTGCCTGCCCTTCCTGCTTCCTGATAAAATGCTTCAATAGAATGTGGAATATTATAATGGATAGTATAACGGATATTTGGTTTGTCGATTCCCATTCCAAAAGATTTTGTGGCCACTAATTCTTGAATCAAATTCTTTTTAAATTTTGATTGACGATCTATTTTATATTTTCTCCAATCATCTTCTGTGCTATTACCCCAAGATTTTGGTTTTTTCCCTGCATAGTAGTTATTATGATTCAATAAACCTGCGATAGTTGTTACTCCAAGTATGCCATTAACCCAGGGACAAAATACTATCCCTGAATTCGTATGTTCTTCTTTAGGTTGAAAAAATGTCTGAGGGTTTTTTCTAAATATTCTTGGCATAGATTGTTTTATGATCTTTAATGCAGATGGTTTTTCAATGGTTGGTACTTTCTTTACATGATAAACCAATTCTTTTCGGTCAAAAGATTTTGGTAATATTATTGCCTCTTCATCAGTGATATTTAACTCCATTTGGACATCAGTTAATACAGCAAAGGAAGCTGTCCCTGTTAAACCAATTAACGTTGGAGTTTCAGATAAATCTTCTGGTGTACAATACTTACGAATATTTCTTCCTAAATGTAGATAGGATGGGCGAAAATCGTGTCCCCATTCTGACACACAATGAACTTCATCTATTACGGCTAACGAGATTGGGAATTGTGCAACAAGAGTTCTAAGATTATTCCGAAAATCAATCATTTGTAATCTTTCAGGTGCAAGAAAACAATAATATATTAATCCTGAAGACAGTCTTTTTAATGCTAAGTCTCGTTCATCTGCATCAAGTAAACTTGATATAAACCCAGCACGGTCAAACCCCATTTGATTTAAATTATCAACCTGATCGACCATTAGTGATACCAATGGGTCAATTATTATCGTCACACCTGGGTGCAGTAATCCAGTGAATTGGTATGTTAATGACTTCCCTCCTCCGGTTGGTAATAGTACAATCGTCGGTTTTTTCATTAGCATTCGTGCAATAGCCTTTAGTTGACCGTCCCAAAAATGATATTTTCGGAAAATATTCCGTAAGAAAAATAATAATGCATTATATTTATCATATCCAAATGACATTTGCCCTGAATCAGACGAATTATTATTGAAAATTTCAATTTCTTCTAATTTGTATTCAATTGGCATTGACCAAAGCAGTGTTCTGTATTCCAATAAGCTAAACTTTGTCCGTATTTCTATAACTTTATAACCAGTCTCTTTGATATATTTAGACTGTAACAATCCTTTTTGGCCTGAATAAAGGGTTACACTATTAGATATAACAAGATCGTAATTCTCCTCAAGTTGTTCAACATTTGAATATTTGATTTTAGCATCATCAGGTAAATCGATTAATGTATTTTTACCGATGTAATGAGCTTCAATATTTGGAAAATTTGGTATCTCGCTTGATAAAATTTTAAGATTCGACCATAAAATACTAAGTTGATGAAGGGCTTCTAATATTACTGGTACGTCTTCTTCAATAATTAATAATTTTAAATCACTTTTAATTTTTACATCACCAAATCTGATGGCATGTATCAGTGCGCGAATGGTTCTATGGACAAGATGAGGGAAAATGATAGTAAGAAATACATTTGAATCGAGATACTCATTAAGTGTATGCTGCTGTTGAAATTCAAGTACTTCACGTTCATACTTAACTAAATTATTTTTAAATGTTACAAACCAATTTGATATATTTGTCCTCACTTCTTCAGCATTTATTCGATATACTGACCAATTCTCATCCCTTAATAACTCATCCCTTTTTCTATCGAACTCTTTTTGGTCTTCGTCGGTTGAATGCTGTTGTCCATCAATTTCAAAAATCCATTTTACTGATTCAATGGAGAGGCAGAAATCAACTTTTTGATTTATCAGATCACTATCTTCATATCCTAATATATCACTAATTAAAACCTGTCTATGTAAATGCCGTGATATTGCGGAACAGAAATTTTTAATAAAGCTATCATAAAAAATATCTTCTTCAGCACTCGTAATATTTTGGAGACGATTTTCAATTTTTAATGAACATTGATGTTTTGATAATTCATTTGAGTAACCTAAAGAAAATACATTTGGTAGTTCTTTCCTTGTCTTGTTATGGTCATTTCCTATTGGAGAATTCAATAAATATGTTCCGAACAAGTGATTATCTGTATCATTCTCTAATCTACTTTTTGTCCAACTTTTTAAAAATTTAGATGTTAAAATTCTTTCTTCGAGATCCAGATTTACAAATGTGGGATTCCCTCTGGTAACTATTTTATCTAAAATAGCTGTAGTTGATACTATAATATTATCGTCAGACTCATAAGGTTCAGTATAAAGAAAATTTACACTCGACTGGGAGTGTTTACTCAATACTCCATTTAATATGGGGATGAATAATCCTTTTTTAAAATTAGGAATCTGGTCCCAAAAAAATAAACGTCCTGATGCACTTTGACTTATTTCGTTTTTCAAGATATACTTCCCTGAATAATCAACTTTTTTTCATGTAGGTTAATACTTCAAAGCATCTCAAATCTGTAGATATGGAAAACTCACCTTCTGAGTCAAATGATCTCATTTCTAATCTCACACTCTAAAACCTAAATTTTGTTTTCGATTAAGTAACTTGGAAACTAATAGATTTGTTATTTACTTGAGTCACAATTATCACTTTTGTAAGTGCCATACAATAATAGAATGTAAACAGTCTTTTTACAAAAAACAAACCGGTGCTGATTTGTTTTTTTAGGATACTGAGTTTTTGTATTGAATCAGGGATTGGATTAAATGAAAATCCTAAAGAATTACCTGCTGAATTAATTATTGATTTTAAAATTTTGTGCTCGTACGGATTGATAATATTTTGTTTTGATTCATATTATCTCAAAGGTTACGAAATACCAGTTTGGGAAACGTAAAACCCGGTTTCAGTAGCGGAAGCGGCTCAACCGGGTTTACAAACAGACTCTAATTAGCGGCAAGAAATCTTTGAATCTCTTTTTCAGAATATTGGGTGTCGGTCAGTACGTGTTCGTTCAACACCTTTTTTATTTCACAAGCCTGCAACTGTAACGGTGAGGGCTTCACAATACTCTGAATCGTCGCGGCGTCCTGCCGGTCCAGCAGCGGTTGGGCGAGGGTGGTGCGGAACTGGTGGGGCAAACCGGAATTTCGGATAATGTCAATGCTGGCGCGGATAGCATCAATATCCACGGACACGCCGACGACCTGACTGTATTTCTCAAAAGGCGCCTTGACGTCCATGGCGATGTAATCGACAAGGCGGTCGTCGATAATCTTTTGCAGCATCGCCGGATTGCTGCCGTTGCTATCCAGTTTGACGGCGAAGCCCAATCCCCTGATCCGGCGCATGAACTCCGGCAGGTCGTCGTGCAGGGTGGGTTCGCCACCGGTAACCACCACGCCTTCCAGCAGACCACGGCGCTTTTCCAGGAAGGCAAAAAAATCCCGGAGATGAATATCATCGCCCGCCGAATGGCAGATGATCAGTTCCGGGTTGTGGCAATAGGGGCAGCGAAAGTTGCAGCCTCTGGTAAAGACCACTGCTGCCGGTCGACCGGGGAAATCAATAAGTGAAAGTTTTTGTAAACCACCGATGATCATAGCGCGAAGGTCCTGCGGTCCTGGAATTCCGCCTGTTTGCCTTTGTTCCACTGCTGCACCGGTCGCAAATAGCCAACGACGCGGGAGTAAATTTCACATCTGCTTTCGCATTTTGGGCAGTTTTCCAATTCACCGTCCAGGTAGCCGCATTCCGGGCAGATGCTGAAGGTCGGTGTGATGGAGAAATAGGGCAGGCGATATTTTGTGCAGACGGTGCGGATGAGCTTTTTCAGGGCTTCTTCGTCCTGAATACGTTCGCCCATAAAGAGGTGCAGTACCGTGCCGCCGGTGTATTTGGTCTGTAGTTCATCCTGCAAATCCAGGGACTCGAAGAGATCGTCGGTATAATTCACCGGCAGTTGGGACGAATTGGTGTAATATACCCGCTCAATGTCGTTTGATTGGTTTGCCGTAATAATATCCGGGAAGGCTTTTTTATCCAGTCGTGCCAGGCGATGGGAGGTGCCCTCGGCGGGAGTGGCTTCGAGGTTGTAATTATTGCCGGTTTCTGTCTGGAATTCAAGCAATTTAGCCCGCATGAAATCCAGGACTTCGACGGCAAACCGATTGCCTTCCGCCGTGCCGATGTCACAACCGAGGAGGTTGAGGCAGGCTTCATTCATGCCGATGATGCCGATTGTAGAGAAGTGATTTTTCCAGTACTTCCCGAAGCGTTCCTTGACATGGCGCAGGTAAAAATTGGTATAGGGATACAGATGTTCGTCGGTGAGCCGTTCCAGAAGTTTACGTTTGATTTCGAGACTCTGTTTGGCTAATTCCATCAATTCTCCGAGTGTTTTAAAAAAGGACTCTTTGGAATTGACTTGATAGCCGATGCGGGGTAGGTTGATGGTGACAACGCCCACGGAGCCGGTCAAAGGCGCTGAACCGAACAGTCCGCCGCCTCGCATAGCCAGTTTGCGATTATCAATGCGCAGGCGACAGCACATGCTGCGCACATCTTCGGGATTCATGTCGGAATTGACGAAATTAGCGAAGTAGGGGATACCGTATTTTGCGGTAGCTTTCCATAACAGGGCGCTGGTCTTGCTGTCCCAGTCGAAATCCCTGGTAAGGTTGTAGGTGGGAATGGGAAAGGTAAATACCCGTCCTTTGGCGTCGCCCTCCAGCATTACTTCAAGAAATGCGTTGTTTAAAATGTCGATCTCTTTCTGAAATTCAGCATAACTTTTGTCCATGATTGCGCCGCCGATGATGACGCCTTGATCTTTGAAATATTGGGGAACGGTTAGATCGAGGGTGATATTGGTAAAGGGTGTCTGGAAGCCCACCCGTGTTGGGACATTAATGTTGAAGAGAAACTCCTGCAAAGCCTGTTTGACTTCTTTATAGCTCAGTCCATCGTAATGAATAAAGGGAGCCAGCAGAGTATCGAAGTTTGAGAAAGCCTGCGCCCCGGCGGCTTCGCCTTGCAGGGTATAGAAGAAGTTAACGACCTGCCCCAGAGCGCTGCGGAAATGTTTGGCGGGCTTGGATTCCATCTTACCGCCGGCGCCTTTAAAACCCTGGAGCAGGAGATCGTAAAGGTCCCAGCCGACGCAATAGACGCTCAGGATACCAAGATCGTGAATATGCAGGGCGCCGTTTAAATGAGCTGCCCTGATAGCGTCGGGATAAATCTGGGTCAGCCAGTAGTTCTTGCTGATCTCCTGGGAAATATAGTTGTTCAATCCCTGCAGGGAATAGCTCATATTGCTGTTTTCGTTGACTTTCCAGTCGGCCCGGGAAAGGTATTGATCGATGAGGTCGGCGTTGTGCCTGGACGAAATATCCCGCAGTTTGGCATGCTGGTCGCGATAGAGGATATAGGCTTTGGCGGTCTTTTTAAAATGAGACTGCAGCAGGATCATCTCAACGCTATCCTGGATTTCTTCGACGTTGATGATATGCCCGTTCGACGATGCCTGGAGGTCTTGCAACACCTCGGCGGTGAGTTGGTGTGCGATATCAAATCCGAATTCGGCGGCGGCCTGTCCGGCTTTCAGAATCGCGTTATATATTTTTTCAGAATCGAAGTCGGCAACAACCCCGTTTCGTTTGGTAATTTTAGATATTGTAGACATTATATCTCCTTGTGTAAATATAAAAAACCTCGTCTGATTCAAACGAGGCTTTACCCTTATTTATAAGCGCTCGGATGTCTTCGGTCGGCATACGCGACCGGAACAATTATTCTTAATGGCAGGTCTTCTGGCTCTGGGGTCGTTCTACTCAATGCGCCTTCCCGCCCCGAGACTTCGAGGCAGTGGCTTTTCAGCTCTTTTAGAGCCGGGCATCTTTCGTATCCCATCACAGCACCGGGCGTGCTTCCGATTTCCACGGAATTCCCTTTTCATCCTGAAGCGGAACCAAAAAGCATGGTTTTAAAATAGCATGTTTGCGAAAACGTAACGCTAATATATGGTATAGGATTGATTCATACAAGCAACATATTGTGTAAAATTGATTTAATAAGCGATAGCAAAAAGCTTAAATCACTGTGCCTGAAAGTGACCCGGGGGCAACTTTTTTTATCGGATGTCGGGTTGAGATAAAATGGAAATTTTGCAAGTATTTTTTTTAGCCTGTATTTTTCATAACCACGAAGACACTTCCGAAGGAACTCCTATGGATCAAGGCACAGAGTATTTTATAGATAAGATTTATACTAAATTGCATAGCCGGAGGTCTCTTGAGGGAAATTACCGTAAAGATAAAAAT
>DPVY01000099.1 GCA_003527965.1 Fidelibacterota bacterium | reverse complement strand
TAAAACCAAAACCGTGATCATCGCTTCCGGCGGTCTGCCACGTATGCTCAATGTGCCGGGGGAAAAGGAGTTTACCGGCAAAGGTGTATCCTATTGCGCAACTTGCGACGGACCTTTCTACAAAGATACTGAAATCGCGGTCGTTGGCGGTGGCAATGCCGCTATCCAGGAGGCAATTTTCCTGACGAAATTCGCCCGTAAAGTAACCGTGATTCATCGCCGCGACCAGCTGCGCGCCGCCCCAATTCTACAACAACGGGCATTTGCCAATAAGAAAATCAATTTCCTTTGGGATTCCATCCCCACCAAAATTACCGGAAATAATTTTGTAGAGGGTCTTGAAGTGAAAAACGTAAAAACCGGTGAGACCAGCCTGGAAAAATTTGACGGTGTGTTCATATTTATTGGCTGGATTCCCAATACTGAATTTGTCAAAGGTCTGATTGATCGCGACGATGAAGGGCACATTATCACCGACCGGTACATGAACACCTCACTTCCGGGTATCTTTGCCGTAGGAGATGTGCGGTCAAAAAAATTCCGTCAAATTGCCGAAGCTGTTGGAGATGCCACGGTCGGTGCGCTTTCTGCCTCCGAATACATCAGTGAGCTATAGAAAACACCAGTGTATTTAATCGCTGAATATTTAAAATGCCTTTAATCAGGGGAAACTTATATATGAAACGATTATTCTATTTGATTCAAATCTTTTTCCTGATCCAACTCGGCGGCGTTGTCACGATTGCCTGCACCACCGGACTGGCACACAGTAGCGCCAACGCGACCGGCAGCACGCTATTATGGAAAAACCGTGATTCCGGTTTCAGAAATAATGAACTCGCGTTTTTCAGAAAAAATGGCTTCTCCTGTATGGGCATAATTAATGCCGATGATACAACCCAGATCTGGGCGGGAGTAAATAATTATGGTTTTGCCATCATGAATGCCGAATCGAAAGATATGGCAGTTCCCGGCGAAAACACCCAGTTTGACGACGAAGGAGTCTGGATTAAAACGGCTCTGATGAATTGCAAAACCGTTGATGACTTTGAAAACATGCTAATTGAGACTAATGAAACGGGACGAAAAGTCACCAGCAATTTTGGTGTTATCGACGCTTCCGGAAACGCCGTCTTTTTTGAGACCGGTAATCATGAATATTTTCGGTTTGACAGCTACAACCCGGAAACGCCCCAAGACTCCTGGTTAATCAGGGCAAACTTCGCCGACAGCGCCCGCTCCAATGAAGGCTATGGCAAAATCCGCTATGGTCGAGCTGCTAATCTTTTTAGGAAAGCTATTGATCATAATCAGTTGTCTTGTGAATACATTATTTCCAACGTTGCCCGGGACGTCTACCTGCCGGATTCTCTGCTGTCGTCAAACCCAAAAACCGCTTCTTTGCGAAAAACTCAGGATACGGTCAATCGCTATCGCACAGTATCCAGCGCCGTCTTCGAAGGCGTCACAGAGAATGGCGACCCGCGGTTTACCACGTTCTGGTGTACCCCGGGTGAGCCGGTGGCGTCAATTTCCATTCCGCTTTGGGTTTATTCCGGCAAGGTGCCGTCGGTCCTGGATTCTGTTTCGGGTTCACCGGTAAACCTGCAATTTCAGGAGATCGGACGTTATTTATATCCTAAAGATAAATTTATCGATATGTCGCGATTAAAACGCATTCAACCGCTTCTCGATCGTGGACAAAAGCAGATCTTTCGAAAAACGCAAAGAGCGCTGAAAACCTGGCGCAAAACTAATCCAACCCCCGAAGATGTGGCGCTTTTTCAGGATCGGATGGCAGACATTGCCGTTAAAACAGCCCGTAAAGTATTGCGATTGATTAAAAATAATTAGGGCTTGTCCATAAACTCTAAACTCAGAACAGGTCGTTAAAAACATATCGTCTCAAGAGATCCCTGTCCTGCGAATCCCGCCCGGCAGCCGCGGGAAGAAGCATGGATGCAATCTAAAATCTGCAATTTGAAATTATTTGACCGGTTGCAGGGTTCTTGCTCTGCAACTGATATAATCCGTCCCGGAGCACCTGCCCGACCTGTCAGGCGGGAAACCCCGGAACGAGAATGAAAATCGAACTTCCTTTATTCTTAAATCTTTCAAAAACCCATTAATTTTCATATTCATCGAATATCTGGTAAAATAGAAAGGGCGGGTGTCCCGCTCGGTCATTAAATTGTGATATTTCATAAATAACCCTTAATCAAGGAGGACACCCTATGAAGTACATCGGTTTGGACGTGCACAGCAGCCACATCAATTGTGCTGTGATCGATGAGCAGGGAAACTTGATTCATCATGACTGCTTTAATACCTCACTGGAAAATCTAATCAATCTCAGTGAGAATTTAAAGCATCCGTTGTCATTAGTTTACGAGGAAGGCGAACTCGCCGACTGGTTGTTCCAGGGACTGCGCTCATCGTTTGAAGAAATTGTCGTTGCCGATCCCATTGAAAACCGCATGATCTATGGGGGCGATCAGAAAAGTGATCCTATCGATCCCCTTAAACTCGCCACGCTCCTAAGAGGCGGATTTATCAATCCTGTCCATCACACTTGGGATCATCACCGTTCTCAATTCAAACAACTGGTCTTTGCCTATCATGATATGGCAAAACAGGTCACCCGAACAAAGAACAAGATCAAAGCCTATTTCCGCAAACAGGGAATGATCATTAAAACCGACTCTGTGTATCATCCTGACAAACGGGCTCTTTTCATCAATGAGAGTCGTCATCCGGAAATCATTGAAAAGTATTACCAATTTCTGGATCTGTTTCAAAATGAAAAGAACCGGTTTGAGCGAACCCTGAAAAAAGAGGCCCGCCGGTATCCGATCATCGGGCGCTTCCTTAAAATACCCGGCGCCGGAATTGTCACCACAACAACCTTTTTCACCATTGTCGATGATCCGCATCGCTTCGACCATAAACAACAACTCTGGTCCTATGCTCATTTAGGTAAATCCGTTCACCAGTCCGGCAATTATGAAGTTACCAGGCGTCAACGAAAAGGAAACCGGCTGCTCAAATATGTCATCAAAATCGCCGCCGGTGATGCAGTCCGTCAAAAAACCAATGAGTTTACCAAAGCGTATATCCATATGGTCAACATTCAGCATAAGGAACCCAAACTGGCCTATCGGATCATCGCCCGAAAATTGCTCACAATTATGTGGACCATATGGAAGAACAATCAATCTTATAAACCCCGGGAAAAGGACACTCTTAATAAGGATATGGCTTATGATTTGAGTTAACAATCTCCTGCAATTGGTTCGGATCTGATCAATTGCCGATGACGATACTGCTCTTTGATACATGCTATTCTTCTGAAAAACCCAACGGGATGAGTAGAGTCTCAAAACGGCGAATAGCCTGGCAATTCGTCTGCCCAAGGCTCAGACACAGCTGGTTAGAACTACTCATTATCTCGAAGAGATGTCTTCGACATTAAACCGAAACTTTAGGTTAGACATTACAGTCTCTAATAAATGAATGGTCATAAATCCCTGACATAAAGTATGGTTTTTCACCCTGGTATAATTGTTTATAGAAGGAGCAGTGCGGCATGAGAAAAGATTCAACTATCAAGATGTCACCCTAAAGTCAAAAAACTAGGGCAAAGGTGAATTATTTTCTTGACTTTCCTTTCTATAAATTTAGCCGTTAGGTGCTGATAAATGGCCAGCCTTTTATTTAGAATTTTTCATAGGTCCAAGAAATTTTTCACCATTAAAATGAATCATATGGTCAGGGTTTTCAGAAATCCAGACTTCTGTTTCCC
>DPVY01000100.1 GCA_003527965.1 Fidelibacterota bacterium | reverse complement strand
TTGATATAATCCACGGCATTCGGCGATTTTTCATCCAGTGGCCAGTACACGGTCTGTACCGGTATCTGATTGACTTTCAGGAAACTGGCGGTTCCCGCCGTGGCGTATAACTTGATTCCTGACCGGCTAAGATACCGGATGCATTCCAGCAATTCCGCTTTGGATGAGATCGGACCGGTAGAGAGCAAAACGCTTTTAAAGGGCAACTTATAGCCTACCGACAGCAGCGCTTTTAAAAAGGCTTCTTCAAAATTTTCACCGAGACAGGCGACCTCACCGGTGGATGCCATCTCGACACCCAGCGTCGGGTCGGCGCCCTGCAAGCGGGTAAAGGAGAACTGCGGCGCTTTCACGCCAACATAATCCAACTCAAAAGACGAACTGGACCATTTTTTAACCGGCACCCGCATGACGACTTTGGTCGCCATTTCGATAAAATTCTTTTTCAGAACCTTTGATACGAAGGGAAAACTCCGGGAGGCGCGCAGATTACACTCAATCACCTTGACCTGATTGTTTTTGGCGATAAACTGGATATTAAAGGGACCGTTGATGTTCAGCGCTTTTGCGATTTTCCCGGAAATTATGCGGATTCGCCGAATAGTTTCCAGGTAAGTGCGCTGCGGCGGAAAAACCAGGGTGGCGTCGCCGGAATGAACGCCGGCATTTTCCACATGCTCGGAAATCGCATAGGCGATGATGTCGCCATTTTGAGCCACGGCATCAAGTTCAATCTCCTTGGCGTTTTCCAGAAATTTGCTGATCACCGTCGGATGATCAGGCGACAGCGTCACCGCTTTTTTTAGATATTCCTCCAACTCAACGTCATTCGACGCCACCGCCATCGCTGCGCCGCTCAATACATAAGACGGACGAATGAGCACCGGATATTGATATTCACAGGCAAACTCTTTCGCCTCTTCCATGGATGTCAGCTCCTTCCAGGTAGGCTGATCAACGTCCAATTGATCCAGTAAGTCGGAAAATATTCGGCGGTTTTCCGCGCGGTCAATATCTTCAGGTGACGTTCCCAGAATACGAATACCGGACTTATGCAGTTTCAGCGCCAGATTGTTGGGAATCTGTCCGCCAACCGAAACAATCACGCCGATGGGATTGAACATCCGGTAAATTTCCGTCACGGATTCCTGGCTGATCTCGTCAAAAATCAGGTAATCGACCTCGTCGTAATCGGTGCTGACGGTCTCCGGGTTGTAATTGACGAGGATCGTCGAATAGCCGAGCTTCCGCAATGTTTTGCCGGCATTAACGCAGCTCCAGTCGAATTCCACCGAACTGCCAATTCGGTAGGCACCCGATCCCAGGATAACCACGGTATTGGAATCAAAATTATCCAGATCATGGGCATCGGCATGATAACTCAGATAGAGATAATTGGTCTTGGCGGGATACTCTGCTGCCAGCGTATCGATCTGCCGGATTTTAGGGTAAAGATCGTATTCCTCTCGCAAAGCCCGAATCTTTTCGGCGGTGCTATTAGTAATGTTGCCGATCTGCTCATCGGAAAACCCGGACCGTTTTGCCGAGGTCAGCAGAGATATTTCGATCTTCGCTGCATGTTGCGCTTTCAATTTCTTTTCGATTTCGACGATATTCCGGATTTTATAGAGAAACCATTTGTCTATATAAGTCAGTCCGTAGATTTTATCGACGGAATAGCCCTGTTTCAGCGCTTCGGCTACTGCAAAAATACGTTCTTCCGTAGGCTTTTGTAACTCATCTTCCAGATCATCAAAAGACAAATGGTTATTGCCCACCAGTCCACAGGCGCCGTTTTCCAACATACGGATACCCTTTTGAAAGGCTTCTTCAAAATTTCTGCCGATCGCCATTACCTCACCGATAGATTTCATGCCGGAGTCAATCTGTTTTGAAACCCTTCTGAATTTTTTCAGGTCCCATTTTGGAATTTTGACCACACAGTAATCCAATGCCGGTTCAAAAAAGGCTGACGTGGTCTGAGTGATGGAGTTTTTCAACTCATGCAGCCCGAATCCCAATGCCAGTTTGGCGGCAATAAAGGCAATCGGATAGCCGGTCGCTTTTGATGCTAATGCCGAACTACGGGACAACCTGGCATTGACTTCGATGACCCTGTAATCGTCGGATTCCGGATGATAAGCGTATTGAATATTACACTCTCCAATGATACCAAGATGCCGAATCGTTTTTATTGCAATGCTGCGGAGTTTATGATAATCGTGATTGGAAAGAGTCTGGCTCGGCGCGACGACAATGCTCTCGCCGGTGTGAATTCCCATGGGATCAAAGTTTTCCATATTACAGATCGTGATACAATTACTGAAACGATCGCACATGACTTCGTATTCGATCTCTTTCCAGCCCAGCAGATATTCTTCAATTAAGACCTGTTTGGTATAAGTCAGGGCTTTATCCACTTTCTGAACGAGTTCTTCCTGATTGCGGCAAATGCCCGAACCCAATCCGCCCAGTGCGAAAGCGATCCGTACCATTACCGGATAGCCGATTTTCTCGGCAATTCTGACGGCATCTTCAACAGATTCGGCAGTAGCGCTCCGGGCTGTTTTAATATCGATTTCATTCAGTTTGTTTATAAAAAGATTGCGATCTTCGGTCTCCAGAATCGTTTTGATGGATGTTCCCAGCACTTTTACCCGGTACTTTTCAAATACTCCCTTGCGGTTCAGCTCAAGTCCGGTGTTCAGCGCGGTTTGACCGCCGAAACCCAGTAGAATGCCGTCGGGTCTGGTCTTCTTGATAACGCGCTCGACGAATTCGGCATTCACCGGCAGAAAATAGACTTCATTTGCCAGACCTTCCGATGTTTGAATTGTCGCAATATTTGGGTTGACCAGTATAGTATACACGCCTTCCTGCTTCAGGGCTTTGATCGCCTGGCTGCCGGAGTAATCAAACTCCCCGGCTTCCCCGATTTTCAGGGCGGCGCTTCCAAGTATCAGAACTTTTTTTATCGTTTTATCCATGGGATTTTCCATATCGTTTAGAGCTGTTTGATGAATTTATCAAAAATGTATTCGGCGTCCTCCGGCCCCGGTGCGGCTTCCGGATGAAACTGCACACTCATAAAGCGACCGGACTCGTGGATAATGCCTTCGTTGGTACCATCGTTCAGATTCCGGAACCAGGGTGCCCACCCTTCGGGAATCGTATCATCATTCACCGCAAAGCCGTGATTCTGGGAGGTGATGATGCATTTATCACTGTTTACTTCTTTAACCGGCTGATTTTGGCTGCGATGTCCATATTTTAGCTTATATGTATCTGCACCCGCCGCCAATGCGATAATCTGATTGCCAAGACAGATTCCGAAGGTTGGAATGTTTTTTTCCATAGTATACTTCACACTCTCAACAGGTTGCCGGCATTCTTTCGGGTTGCCCGGACCGTTGGAGACCAACAGCCCATCGAAATCGTGTTTGCTGATATCCGTGTCCCAGGGCAGGCGCAAGACCTCTACGTCCCTTGCCAGCAGATGTCTGATAATACTGTTCTTACAGCCGCAGTCGAGCAGCGCAACCCGCTTGGTTCCTTTACCCAGTAGAGCAGCTTCTTTAGGGCTGACTTCTTTAACAATATTTTCCCGGTTGGGATCGTAATAGTCAATGTCCTTATCAAAGACGATCTTGCCAAGCATTGTTCCTTTTTCTCGAAGAATTCGGGTTAACTTCCGGGTATCAATCCCGCTAACGGCGGGAATATTTGCCGCCTTCAGCCATTGCGACAGGCTCCGGTCGGCCTGCCAGTGACTGTATTCCCCGGAATTCTCGGAAACCACTAATCCTTTGACCTGAATACGGTTGGACTCGAATACTCCGGCGTCCAGCGAGAAATCATTGTGTGGAATGCCGTAATTACCGATTAGAGGATAAGTAAGCACCAGTATCTGACCGTAGTAGGACGGGTCGGTCAGGCTTTCGGGGTAACCGCTCATCCCTGTATTAAAAACGACTTCACCCGCTGATGCGGATTCCGCCCCGAAGGAGCACCCTTCATATATAGTTCCATCTTCCAGGATTAATCGCGCTTTTGTTATTTTCATGCGTCCTTTCATGTAGTCAAAAATTTATGGGAAGTTCACATTTTTATCGGGCTGGAATTTACGGTTTATTTTGAAAATTGTGAATTGAAAACTGATCACGCTGAAATATAATATGTGGTTATTTTAGTAATTGCTTATTTTTAGTTGCGACTTGAGCTCGCACCTAACGCTTTGATCCAAGAACTGCGATACACCCTGTCAGGTTTAAAAGATTGTTCTACTTCGAGTAACATTATTTGAATAAACCTGACAGGTGTACTTTAACGTATCAAAGCCATCTGCATTAAATCTGAGTCTCATCTGTCTCCTCGCATTTCTGACAGGTCGGAGGACCCGACAGAACTATAAATTTGGAAAGATGATGAGGAATTTTAGGCAGCGACATTTTAATGCATATTAAACATTCCCAAGCTGGGGCTTGGGAATGAGTAGTTTGCGATGAGAGTCAATCCTTAAAAGATCATTTATCGTCGCGAAAAACAGGTTCGGGGAGTCTGGCAAAATAAAGTCATCCTTCGCACTTGTACTTGTGTCTCCGGTCCCGCAGTGACACAGTTTTTTACCTACGATTCATATTCGGATTGAGCCTCTCAGATGCAAGCCCAAGGTCTTGTCAATTTTATAAAAGGCGGGACAGGTGTGACAAGACACCAGGGGAATCTTGATTAAAAAACCAATTTAGCCCGACTTCGTCGTTTGGGAATTGGTTATTTTTATATACTTTACTCAAGTTTCGCACTTGT
>DPVY01000116.1:1214-2668 GCA_003527965.1 Fidelibacterota bacterium | reverse complement strand
CAACTATTTTAGGACAAGACATGTTTGACTAAAATAAACGCAATTACGTTTATACAGACGTTGGCGGTCATTGCAACAAGATACAATAGATAGTGAATACAAGATAAAATTATCGTAAATTTGAATTAAAGATTAAAGAGAGACAGAATAGATAATATTAGAATTATGAGTAAAGCAAAAGTATCCATACGTTTTTTTGACGACCGTGAAGTACGAGCCGTTTGGGACGAACAAAACGCCAAATGGTGGTTTAGCGTGCTGGATATTGTTGCCCTGCTTACTGGACAAGACGACTACACCAAGACACGCAACTATTGGAAATACCTTAAGGCCAAGCTAAAGAAAGAAAAAAGTGAAGTGGTTAGTGCTACTACCCAGTTAAAACTTCTCGCACCCGATGGCAAAAAACGTTTGTCAGATATGCTTGATTACAAAGGGATTATTGTCTTAGGTAAAGAATTTCCGAGCAAAAAGGCAAACCGGTTTATAGAATGGTTTACATACAGCGACGAAAGCATTGATGGAAAAAGCAAAACAAAAGCCTATGCCCTGTTTGAAAGTTCATTTATCAACAGTATAGAAGTTGGAACAACCAAAGGTTTGCAGCAAATACACGCTTATTTATTTGGTGGATTGTATGATTTTGCGGGACAAATAAGGCAAAAAAATATTTCAAAAGGTGGATTTCAATTTGCCGGATCACGTTTTTTAGGCGAAACATTAAAGCAAATAGAAGCAATGCCAGAAACTACATTTGACGAAATTATAAACAAATATGTAGAAATGAACATTGCACACCCTTTTATGGAAGGTAACGGTAGAAGCGCCAGAATATGGTTGGATTTGATACTAAAAAAACGCATCAAAAAATGCGTTGATTGGAGTAAAATAAGCAAGTCGGATTATATGAACGCAATGATGTTAAGTCCAACCGAAAGTAGTATTCTGAAATCACTTTTAGAAAAAGCACTCACTAATAAAATAAACGACCGTGAAATGTTTATGAAGGGGATTGACTATTCATATTACTACGAAGAAAATGAATAATAGAAAACGGCAAAACCGAGAACAACGAACCGCCAACAAAGGCTATACGTAATTTGGGTAATTTGCTGATATTGAAGTTTATAGCATTAAATATAATTAGTGGTAAATTGAAAATTAATCGTTTCAAAATCCCAAACTACGCATAGCCACACGTTATGTTTCATGATAAAATTAGAAGAACCGAAATAAATAATCGGAAGTATTAAAATGAATAGACAGGATAGAATAACAAAAGCTCACGGCAGCGGTGGAAGACTCACTCACGATCTAATCAGGAATTTATTTGTCAAATATTTTGATAATGACAGGTTGAACTCGCTCGGCGATTCTGCTATTCTTGGGAAAATAGACGGGGAATTGGTTTTTACTACGGATTCTCATGTTGTTAAACCACTTTTTTATCCCGG